>JANYEO010000108.1 GCA_025363025.1 Opitutia bacterium | reverse complement strand
CGAGGAGCGGAAACCACTTTAGCTAAGCCGACAACCCCAGGGACCTTGCAGCTAGAGTGATAAAAAAGTATCAAATCCTCTATGTGCATAGCGTCTCTCATAAAATTGCGGGCCTGATAATTGCGAATGCCATCCCATGCCCGTGTATGATGAGGCTCATTTTTCAAATCCGCTATCGATATCTCTTCAGGCTCAGATTTCATTAACCAATACTGCGTAATCATATTCAAAACAATAACAACTTGCCTACAAAACATTTTACTGAAAGCCCCTGGCTTTTTTTTAGTAATCAATCTATATTAGATTATCAAACGAGCTATGCAATCCTGCACTTGCTTTAAATGCTACCCCATGAGCAATATCCCCATTGATAGCGGCTTTCGAAATACCCCACTGAAGCCTACCAATATTAATCAGCTTGCCTCCGGTAAAACAGCCTCTGGCAAAACGATTGATTTAGAGCTTAAATCTAGCGCTCAAGAACCTAGCTTGAAACGTACGGGGGTTTCAGACCTAAAAAGCCGCTTTGAAAATCTATCTAACAGACAAGTCCAAGCCCCACTGGAGCATTTAAATTTAAATAGCCTCTACCCCCTTTCTCATCAAACGAAAACCCGCAGCCTCAACCGCACAAAACTCATGGGCTTAGCGGAACAGCTCGGTAAAGGCACCCCTGCTAACACGTCTAAAACAGATAACGCCCTCTTAACCCCTCTACGTCGTATCTGCAAAAGTAACGTATCTGCCTTTACGGCCTTTACCCAGAGTACAAGTGAAGTACGTACCGGCCTTGCAAATGAGCTTAGCCAATTAGAAGACCGCTTAGCCCACCTAAAAAACACAGGGGCCCCCATTCGTACAACCCGCGCCCTACAAAACGATATACAGACCCGTTCAGAACAACTTAAAGGACTCGAACAACTACTACATCATGCAACTCAAGCCCTTGCAGAAGAAACACCAAAAACGGCCCAGAGCGTCAATCAAGCCCCGAAACCCGCACCCCTAAGGGCCGCAACCGTTAAACCCCCTGCTCCTCGCTACGATGCCATCCAAGGACTCTCCCTTAACGGTATAGAGACCGGACGCGGCTGGACACTTACACAAATTCGTAGCACAAGTACCCTCAATGCAGATAATTATACAAAGACTTTTCAAGCACTGGGCAACTTGCCGAATAAACAGACTATTATGCCAGATGCCGTACGCTCCATTATTAAAATGGCGGACGAAACAACCCCGAAAGGGCAAAAGATTCTACAATTAGCCAGTACCCTGGCCGCCCATCGTACCTTTATTGACGAAAGCCTCAAAAACTTACAACCAACCCGAACATCATTCGCAAGTGATAGCACCTCTACTCAAGCCCTCGACGAGCAAATAGCAAGCTTGCAAGCTGAACGCGCCGGAGTCGACCATCTTCAATCTCAACTTGACAATGCCCTGGTTACCTATGCCCGCCGGAGTGGCCCACAGGACAATCGCTTATGGGATGCTCGCTCACTAAGCCGCTTAACGGATAAAGGAATGGGAGACCTTTTAAATCAAAAAACTCAAAAAGGAGCTCTAAAATTGGGCCCTGCCTATGCCGAATATTTAAAAGAACGCCGTACAAGCTTTAAGACGCTACCCACAACCTCCCAGGCTACTCCACGCCCATTGCCACCTACCCCTGGGTCTTTACGACCTTTACCCGCATTACCAACCGCACCTCAAACGGCCCCCGCGGTTAACACGATTGAGCTTAATGCCTTCGATGCCACAAGCATAGTTGCACCCACGACTACTAGCCCGCTAGCAACGAATGACCAATCCCTCTTAACTTTTTTTGAAAGGGCTACAAATCAGGAAATTGCAGCTTTAGGCGCCACATTAACCGAAAGGGCACAGCTCAGCGAAAATACCCTTATCGCTCATACCGAAGCACAGCCCCTTATCACAGCATTAGCTCAAAACACGCAACACCTCGCTTGCTTAGAAGACGCCAACACATACCTAACAGCCCTAGCCCCCCTCACTCACGCCTTTGATGACCTACCTGAAACGGCAGCCTCAAGCGATTATCATGAAGCCCTAGAAACAGCCAAAGCACAGGGGCAAGCCACTCTCATAGACCAAGACCTCATCGGAGATACACTTGAAACAGCTAAAGCTACTTTAGAAGAAGTAGCCCCCTTACAGTCGGCAAACTTAGATACAGCCATGGAAGCCCTCGAAGAGGCCATCGATAGAGAAGATACTCCCGTCATTATTAAGCAAGAAATGGCAACTTTTACAGGTCAGCTAGATCACCTGCATGAAGCCCTAGACGTACCCCTAAAAGCCGCCCTAGAACAAGCTGCAACACTCGACCAGCAAAC
>JANYEO010000101.1 GCA_025363025.1 Opitutia bacterium | reverse complement strand
TTAAGGCTTTGTTGTAGGCGTCTCCTGCTTTTTCTAAGCTACGGCGAAGGTCCTCCCAGTGCTCGGCGAGGACCGCGATACGTTCGTACAGCTCGCGGCCGAGGGCGCTAATGCTTTTGGCCTCTTGGGCCATAGCGTCTTGCTTCCACCCGTAGGCAACGGTTTTTAATAAAGCTAGCAGGGTTGAAGGGGTAGCGGGAATAACGCCTTGGCGGCTGCCCCATTCGAGTAGTTCGGGGTCTTCTGCCAGAGCTGCACTCAAGAAGGGTTCTGCGGGTAGAAATAAAACGACAAATTCGGGGGATTCTTTAAGTTCCTTCCAGTAGCCTTTGCTGCCGAGTTCCGTCATGCGGTCTTTGACTTGGCGTGCATGGCGGGTAAGGGCTGTTTTTTGGACGACTTCATCTTCTGTTTCCAGGGCTTCGAGATAAGCTTCGAGGGGGACTTTAGAGTCTACGACAATGGAGCGGCCATTGGGCATCCGCACGATCATATCTGGGCGTAGACGTTTAGTTTCTTGAGTGAAGGAGACTTGTTCGTAAAAGTCTACATTGGCCAGCATCCCGGCCATTTCGACGACGCGCTTGAGTTGAATCTCCCCCCATTGGCCGCGCACTTGTGGGGAACGCAAGGCTTGTACGAGTGTACGGGTTTCTTTTTCGAGCCGCAATTGGTTAGATAGTAGTCCTTTAACTTGTTCCGTTAAGGCACCGTAAGCGCCCATGCGGGCTTTTTCGAGTTCTCCCATCTTGGCTTCTACTTCGGTTAAGGCGAGCTTCAGGGGGTTTACCAGTGCTCCAATGGCCTGGTTTTTGATTTCAAAGGCTTGTTCTGCTTTGTTTTGCCACTGAGAAAAGTGGTTTTGGGCAAAATGAGCAAAGGCTTCTTGGCTGAGTTTGAGAGCTTCGTTCGACGTAACCTTGAATAGGGTTAGCAGGCGGGATTCAGCTTCTTGAAGCAAGGAGAGTTTGTCCTCGAATGCTTGGGCTTCGGCTCCTTGGCGGCCTTCATTTTTAGCCATATTTTCCCTAAGCGTTCCATTGGCTATGAGGAGTTGCAGGCATTCGGCCTCTGATTGGGTTAATCGGTCTGCATAGGCTTCTGCCTGGGCAGTTGCTAGTGCAATGGCTCCTTTTTGCCAAAGGTAGACAAATAGGCTTCCGACGGTTAGCCCCCCTGTTAAGCTTAAAATAATCCAAATTACCTCCATAATGGTATCGGTTTACTGGAAGAGGCCATACTAGGCGATCTCTGTCTATGAAAATTTTTAAGCGCTTAATTTAAGGCAGGTTCTTTCGTGTGGGTGCGTTTTAGGGAATGACCTTCTTCAAGCGATTGAGCCAGGGCCAGGCACAAATGAAGTGCTGTTAAGTATTGATCGTGTGTTTTGAAAGCTTCCGTTTCCCCTTCGATATAGGCGATGGTGCGGCCTTGGAGCTCTAAGCGGCCATTTAATATTCCGTAGGCTGCTTTTTGAGCGGCTTTACGGACTTGAGGGCTGAGAAGGCGTTCGGCTTCTTTTTTTGGCTCAAAAGAAAACAAGGATTCAAAAGCTATATCACCGGTGAGGCCTGGACGAGTCCAACGTTTTAAGACCCATTTTTGGGCTAAAGGCCGGGGCTTTAAAACAAATTGTCTATTGCGTGGGTTGTCGCAAAAAACAGCTACGGGGGGCTGCTTGCTTCCTCTTCCGGGTTGGAGGATGATGCCACGTCCATCATAAACCCCAGCTGCATAAGGACGGGTGCCTGAATAAGCATTAATTTTTAATTGATTGGCTAGTGTTTCAAAATTCAGCGGTTTCGAGCGTTTTTTTTGAAAAGCCCATAGGAGCAGCAAGAGAGCAGCCCCTGCTAAAGCAAGCCCGTAAATGAGGCTCCAAAAGATTTGGGTGGAGGTTGAGGATATTTCCATAGGGACTGAAGCGTCACTGTATTGACAGGTAGGCATTCTACAGGTGATATGGGCACTTGTCATGCTTGATATCAGCATAATGTTTGAAAATGAGAATTTTTTTTGGTTTAATGATTATTGGGTGTATGTTTTGCTTGGGTGTTGTAGCACAAGCAGTTGAGACTTTGGCTACGCGTGAGCTAGAGGATATTGCTCGGGTGGAGGCTTTGCTGGAGCGAGAATGGAATGCCTTGCCGGAATCCGACCGTGTGCGCCGGGCGGAGGGGATTGTTAAAGATTATGCGCAGTTTTTAAAAAAGAATCCCAATTCGGTGGAGGGCAATATTTTGGCAGGAAAGTTTTGCCGGCGGGTTAATTGCGATGCACAGGCTGTAGACTATTTCCAGGCGGCTAATCGGTTGTCGCCTGGGTTGCCGGTTGTGTGTCAGCAATTGGGGAATTATTGTGCGGAGTCTATGCACCCAGCGGAGGCTCTTAGTTATTTTTTAACGGCGGCTCAAAATGATCCAACACAAGGTGTGTATGCGTACCAAGTAGCTGAAACGCTTTTGAGTTATCGGGATTTTTTTATTACAAAGAATTTTTATACTGCTGCTGCTTTTGATGCTGCTATGGCGGAGTATTTTGAGCGAGCTGTATTATTGGAGCCGAGGAATAGGATTTATGCGCTGCGTCAGGCGGAATCAGTTTTTTATCAGCAAGTGCCAAATTGGCCTAAAGCACGGGTACAGTGGGAGGCTTTGCTGGGGTATGCGACCACACAGCTCGAAAAAGAATATGCGTCTTTGCAACTAGCTCATATAACCTATGAAATAGGAGACTTAATGGCCACCCGCCTTTATTTAAATACGGTTCAATCGCCCCAATTAGCCGAGGGCAAGTATACTTTAATGGCTGCATTAGACAGCAGAGACCCTCTTGTGGCGGGCGCAGTTAATTTGAAAAACTTATAATTTATGGATATGATTTCTCTTCTTCCGGCTGTACGTGAGGCCCTGGTAGTTTATATGATTTTCGTCATGAGCATGTGTCTGCGTGCCTGGGGGCAGGCCTTTGTGGCGGATGTAATGGGAGACCCTTTGCCACGCTTGCAGGGACGGGTGACGCTTAATCCTTTTGCCCATATGGATTTATTTGGGTCTGTTTTATTTCCGTTAATGTCTTTATTTTGGCCGATTTTGATAGGGGGGATGCGTATGCCACTCTTTGCGTGGTCTCGCCCGATTGAGCTTGCCCTAATGAATGCCAAGACACGCGTGAGGGATGAAGTGTGTGTTGCGGCTACAGGGCCCTGTATGCACTTGGCTTTATGCTTAGTTTGGGCGGTAGCCGGGGGGCTTTTGGGCCGGCATTGGCCTCATTTAATTGGCCTGGTGTTAATTGGGCTTCAAATTAATGCAACGCTAGCCTTCTTTAATTTATTGCCGCTACCACCCTTTGATGGGGGGACGCTCATGCGTTATGCCGTGCGTATGAAGGATGAAACTTATCAGGCCATGGCCCGCTATAGCTTGCTCATCTTTTTAGTTTTAATCAGCGTGCCGGTTGCCCGAGGTTTTATGTACAAAGCGATTATGCTGATTGAATTACCTTTCCGCTGGGTCTTTGTTCAGATAGTGGTTTCGAGGTAAAGCGATAGGCAGTTTTGATTATTTTAATGAGCCCGTTATGAAGCCCATGAGGGCTTTAATGTCTGCGCAGGTTTTTGGCTTGTTTTCGATATAGGGTCGATTCAAGCAGTCGAGGAGTGCAGTAACGTTACAGAGCTTAATTGTTTCTTGCCATGATTCTGGTAAGGTAAGGCCGCCCATTTTTAATCCTTGGAGAAAAGATGCCTGAAAAGTTGGAGTTACCTGGTGAGCGTAGCGGAGCATATTGCTGACATCCCACAGCCATGATCCAGAAAAAGCAAATTCCCAGTCTAAAATTGCCGAAACATGCCATGAGCCTTTTGTTTTTTCGATCAAAATATTTGCTGGATCATAATCTCCATGAACTAAGCTCGCGTCCAATAGATTTGGCTGATAGAGGATATGAGCTTCTATCCATTTTTCTAATAAGTCCATCTGTGACGTGCCTAGGATTTTTTCAATAAGAGGGTTGTTTAAGCAAGTGCGGGCGTAGATGAATAAATCGGAGGGCGAAGACGGGGTGTTAATGCTTAGGTCTTCACCGAAAAATCCGGCAGAGGGAAAGGCAATCTTTTTTAGTAGCCCTAATAATTCGCCGGCTTCTGTGACTGCTGATTGCCATTTTTCCTCAGGTTGATGAATTAAGACTTCGCGCATGGGGAGGCCGGGCCTATATTGCATGAGTGCATAGGTATAGCCGCTAAAAGATCCGATTAAATATATTTCTGCTGCTGGGACAATTTTTGCTAATCGTTTGTGTAATGCTTCTTCTCGCTGGGCGGCTTTAGGGTCTCTGAGGTAAATGCGTAAAAGATACGTGGCGCCTTTGTGTGTTAATTTAATATTTAAGTTGGCTGCTCCTCCTTCGATGATTTGGCATGTGATGGCTTCTTTTGCAGATAAAGCTGTTTCTGCAATTTCCCTGATGAGGGTTGAGGGTAGCGGTATTATGGTCTGAGTTTTTTCCCAACAGTGTTTAAAGGGCATATGAGTAGATGTTGGAAAAATAGTAGACTTTATTTGCGAGTTGGATTATCTCTTGCGTCCCCTAAAAAATGGATACCCAACATGCTATTCTTTCTCGGCGTGCTGTAAAGCACTACGATCCTACTTTTGAAATACCCGCGGCTGATGAACAGAAGTTGTTCGAGCTCGCTCGCAATGCGCCTACGTCTTTCAATATGCAGAATTGGCGTTTTTGCGTGGTGAAAGATAAGGCCCTGCGCGCAGACATTAAAAAAGCGGCCTGGGGGCAGGCGCAAGTAACGGATGCATCTTTGCTGATTGTGCTGTGTGCGGACTTAAAGGCATGGGATAAAGATCCTGCGCGTTATTGGGCCGAGGCTCCGCAAAGCCGTTCAGGATGTTTTGGTGCCTATGATAAAGCCTTTTTATGAAGGCAAGGAAGGGTTGCAGCGTGATGAAGCGATGCGCTCTATCGGAATTGCGGCTCAAACTATTATGTTGGCTGCCAAAGATATGGGGTATGATAGCTGCCCAATGATTGGGTTTGATCCAGCTGCAGTAGCTAACTTTATTCATTTACCTGCGGATCATGTAATCGGGATGCTTCTGGTTGTTGGAAAAGCGACTAAGCCTGCCAATGCAAAGGGAGGGTTTCTGCCCGTAGAGGCTGTGGTTATCGAAAACCATTTTAAGAGACCGTGCTAGAAAAATTGAGGTAGAGCGTATTTCTATTTAAACAAAATCCCCTTGTCTCTCGAGAGAAACAAGGGGATTTTGTTTAGATGAGTTTAGAAGTTAAAGTCTACGCCTGTCGTCCACCAAAATAAGTCTTCGTGTCCGCCGATGCTTGGGCGAATGCATTTACTTTGTCCAAATGCGGAGTCTCCGTCATTGTTGCCTGCGTAACGTAGGCCGATGCTGGCTTGCATATGGTCATTTATGTGACATACGAGGTCTGCTGTTAAGCCTCCGAAACAGTAGCTATTGTTCCATTTAGGGTCTGGGGCGAGTGGAGCAAACTGGTTGTAGCTTTTTCGGGTTTGGTCTCCGAGATAGTCATGGGCTATGAGATAGCCAATATAAGCGCCTATGTCGAACGACAAGGATTGACAGTAGGGCATAGCGTTACTGAATAGATCCAGGGGGAAGCTATGGCTAATATTCCCTTGGAATACCCATTGTGCGCGGCTAAAATCATAATAAGTGTAAAGGGATGGCTTTGCGATGACGTTGCCTCGTAGTCCGATGAAGATTTCATGAGCGCGGTTTAGGCCAAAGGATTTATTTTGGGTTGCGGCCCCCATGCTGGGGCAGGGTGTACTGATGTTGAAATTATAATAGGCGCTCTGGTTTGGGTAGTAATAATAGGTATAGCCTAAATCAATAGATAAGACGCCTTCTGATGCCGAGAAGAGATCGTCACTGGACATAGCAAGGGGGATTTGGTAGCCAATGGTAAAATCAAGTTCATCACCTGTTTTGCCAGAAACGCAGTTGCATTTTGTGGCAATTTTTTGTTGGTGAATGGGGAAATTCATCCAAGTTTTTGCATATAGCTGGCCTTCTAAAACGGGAAGGGCAAGGGTGACGCTTGGTTGTATGGAGGCTGAAGCTTGTTTTTTCCCTCGAAAAACATATTCTGACGTTACATAAGTACTGCCCACAAGTTGAATATCGCAGGGCTTTGGGGCAAAAAGCGTAGCTCCTGCGGTTATAGCAGTTAAAAGCAGAGGGAGGGCGAATTTTGGAATAAAGCGCATCATGCGGGTGAACTGGGTTAATGAAATCGGTTGAGTGAGTGTTAATAACCTTTATTCAGGCGAAGGATGACAGGCTTAGAGTAAAAAACAAGTTTTTTGAGCCTGAAGAAACTTATTTAGGTGATAAAATTATTGCCCCATGCCTTTCGGAAGGCCAAGGTCAAGGTTATGGCTCAAGCTGACCGCGAGTTTGTTCACCTGCATGTGCATACCGACCATAGTTTATTGGATGGGTGCGCGCGCGTGGATCGGTTGTGTGAGCGGGCAGTTAGCTTGGGCATGAAAGCCTTGGCTATTACAGATCACGGGAATCTCTTTGGGTTGGCCCATTTTTTCCAAACAGCGAAGAAGCATGGTATTAAGCCGCTACTAGGCTGCGAAGTGTATTTGGTTTACGATTATAGGCGAACGGAAAAACCAGAAAAAGGCCAGGCCAAGTATTATCACATGGGGCTGCTGGCTCGCAATGCGGCTGGTTACAAGAATTTAATAAAATTAGTCTCGGATGCGCATATCAATGGATTTTATTATAAGCCGCGCACGGATATGGAGATGCTCGCTGCCCATTCGGATGGGCTGATTGGGTTTACAGGTTGTTTGCAGGGAGTGGTTCCGCAGTGTCTTTTGAAGGGATCTTACGAAGAGGCTCGCACCGCCATGGGGCGATTTGTGGATATTTTTGGCCGAGAGGCTTATTTTGTCGAAATCCAGGACCACGGGCTTCCAGAGCAGCAAAAAATTATTCCGGATCTTTTGAAATTGGCGGAAGAGTTTAAGCTTAAGGTAATATGCTCCAATGATGTGCATTATGTGAAGGATACCGATTGG
This sequence comes from Opitutia bacterium, assembly GCA_025363025.1. Lineage (GTDB taxonomy): Bacteria > Verrucomicrobiota > Verrucomicrobiia > Opitutales > JANYEO01 > JANYEO01. The sequence continues at coordinate 19,443 of JANYEO010000101.1, read as the reverse complement.
GCCCCCCACGATGCGCTCATTTGTATTCAAACTGGGGCTAAGCTAGCGGATGAGAAGCGGTTGCGGTATACCTCTCATCAATTTTATTTAAAATCGCGCGAGGAGATGGCTTTAGTGTTTGGTGAAAGGCCAGATGTTTTGACGAATACGGCCCAAGTGGCCGAGATGTGTGAGCTAGCCCTGCCATTTGGTGAAAATCATTACCCCGTTTTTAAGCAAATAGAAAGCTTGCAGACGCCGGTTATGGATAATTTTGGCTATATGCGCCATCTCTGTATTCAGGGGTTAAAAGAGCGCTATCAAGTTGATGGTAACGCTCTGGATGCAGCGGTTGACCCAGAAAAAGCTCGTATGTTGGTGGACCGAATGGATTATGAGCTGTCGATTATTCAAAAAACAGGATTTATCGATTACTTTTTAATTGTTTGGGATTTTATTGATTGGGCTCGCAAAAATAATATCTCGGTAGGGCCAGGGCGGGGATCTGGTGCGGGTTGTATTGTGGCTTATTTGTTAAAGATAACGGATATTGATCCTATTCGGTTTGGGCTTCTTTTTGAGCGATTCTTAAACCCTGAGCGTGTTTCGCCGCCGGACTTTGATATTGATTTTTGCGTTCGCCGTCGGGGGGAAGTTATTGATTATGTGCGTACGAAGTACGGGAAAGATTCCGTAGCTAATATCGTTACTTTTGGTACTTTTGGGGCCAAGATGGTGGTGCGAGACTTGGCCCGTGTGTTAGATTTACCTTATTCAGAAGGGGATCGGTTGGCTAAAATGGTGCCCGATGATATTGGGATTTCCTTGGACGATGCAGTTGAAAAAAGTGCAGAGCTGCAGGCCGAAATAAATAGAAACCCTATTGCGGCTCGTATTTTAGAAGAGGGAAAGGTCATCGAGGGGATGGTGCGTAACATTGGCACGCATGCGGCAGGCCTTATTATTGGAGATAGGCCGCTGACGGAGCTGATACCGGTAACGCTTCAAGAAGGCGTTTTGACGACACAATATCCGAAGGAGCCAGTGGAAGATTTGGGCCTACTTAAGATGGACTTTTTGGGGCTCAAAACCCTAACTATCATTGCGGATACGGAAGACAATATTCGCCGGTTGCACAAAGGGGTTAGTTTTCAGATTACGCAAATTGGGTTTGAAGATGCCCCTACGTTTAAGTTGCTCAATGAAGCTAAAACAATCGGTGTTTTTCAATTGGAATCGAGTGGCATGCAGGCGCTCTGTCGACAATTTGGGATTTCTTCAATTGATGAAATTGTTGCGTTGATTGCTTTGTACCGCCCTGGCCCCATGGAGTGGATTCCGGATTATGTACGGGGGAAAAAGGATCCGTCTACGATTCAATTTCCGCATCCGCTTTTAGAAAATGTATGCCGAGAGACTTACGGCGTCATGGTTTATCAAGAGCAAGTGATGGAAGCGGCCAGGCTTATAGCAGGTTATACATTGGGCGGGGCGGATATTTTGCGACGAGCAATGGGAAAGAAAAAGTTTGAAGAGATGGAGGAGCAGCGGGCCATTTTCATTGCAGGGGCAAAAAAGACGAATGATATCCCTGCGGCTAAGGCGGAGGCTATTTTCAATATTTTGGAAAAGTTTGCGGGTTATGGGTTTAATAAATCCCACTCGGCCGCGTATGCTATTTTGGCCTATCAAACGGCTTATTTAAAAGCGAATTACCCGATCGAGTTTATGGCGGCCGTGCTCTCTAATGAGCTCGGGAATGCGGATAAAGTAGCCCATTTCATTGAGGAATGTTCGGCGATGAACCTTCCTGTGCTGGGGCCTGATATTAATCATTCGTTTGAGGCTTTTACCCCTATTCTGAAAAGTGTTGATAATGAGACGGGTTCTATTCGCTTTGGGCTGGGGGCTATTAAGGGCGTAGGGGATGTTGCGGCACAAAACATTTTAGGAGAGCGTGATAAAGCAGGTCCATTTAAAGATATTTTTGATTTTGCAGCCCGGGTGGACCACCGTGTTGTTAATAAGCGGGTGCTTGAGGCGTTGACCAAATCAGGCGGTTTTGATGGCTTTGGGGTAGATCGTCAGCATCTTTTAAATGCCCTAGAGCGTATTATGGGAGAGGCCGCCTCTCAGGAAAAGGACCGCGCTCAGGGCCAAACATCTCTTTTTGACCTTATGGCCCCGATGGAGAATGGGCAAAGTGCAGCGCGTGTAGACATTGATACGAGTGGGCCTGCTTTACCTTTAGGGGTGAAGCTGCAGTATGAAAAAGAATTATTGGGCTTCTATGTTTCGGGCCACCCGATGGATGCTTATATGGGGCTTTCGGAGGCGATTAGTACGATTAAGGCCAAAGAGTTGAGTCATTTGCCGGATCGGACCCCTTTTCGTTTGGCCGGAGTGATGCTGAATATTCAAAAACGTTTGTCGAAAAAAGACAATCGTCCGTGGGCTATTTTTACTTTGGCGACGCGGGAGGCGAATTATTCGGTTAATCTTTATTCTACAGCTTGTGAAGCCTATGGGAAGGAGCTTGAAGACGGGAAGGCTGTTCTTGTAACGGGCACATTGCAAATTAATGAGTCTGAAGTACGCTTTAGTGCGTCTACTATTTGTGCGTTGGACCCGGCTTTACCGGCTTTGGTTAAAGAAATTACTTTTTGCGTGCATTTAAATGATGAGGGGAAGTCTTTTTTGACGGAGCTTGCCGATTATCTATTAAATCATGATGGGCCAACACAGGTGAAGTTAGCTTTTATGGTGGCGCCTGGCCAAGTATTGCAGGCGGATATTGCCACTTCTTTACAGGCCCGGATAGACCCTATTGTATTTCAAAAGCTGAGAAGGCATCCGGGGGTAGCCAGTGTCGGGTTGAAAGTGGCAGAGCCTCCACGGCCGGAGGCTCCTCGTTATGGTAAGCGTTCTTTTTAATGTCTTGATATGTTGCAACTGATTATCCGTCGTTTATTGCAGGCTATTCCGGTGTTGTTTTTAATTGCAACGGCGACGTTTTTTTTAATCCATTTGGCTCCCGGGGGGCCCTTTCATCAAGAGCGTCCTTTGTCTCCGCAAGTATTGGAGGCTTTGAATGCTCACTATGGGTTAAATGATCCTTGGATTGTTCAGTATGGTCGTTATTTAAATCATTTGCTCCATGGAGAGCTAGGGCCTTCTTATGGGCACCCGGGGCATACGGTGAATGAGTTGATTGCGCAGAGTTTGCCGGTATCAATTGAGTTGGGTTTATGGGCGTGGGTGTTCTCATTAATAGTGGGGATTCCTCTTGGCGTATGGGCTGCGGAAAAACAACACCGTTGGTTTGATCGAGTTTGTTCAACTGTTTCTACCTTGGGTTTATGTTTGCCCACGTTTGTTTTAGGGCCCTTACTTATGCTAGGGTTGGCCGTAGGGCTGGGAATTGGAAATGTATGTGGTTGGGGAAGCTGGGAGGATCGCTTATTGCCTGTATTAACTTTAGGGCTTGTGCATGCGGCTTATGTCCTGCGTTTAACGCGAGGAGGGATGCTTGAAGTACTGAATCAAGATTTCATCCGTACAGCCCGCGCAAAAGGTTTGTCGGGATGGACGGTGCTCTTTAAGCATGCACTTCGAGGAGGCTTGCTCAGTGTTGTTGCGTTTGCCGGGCCTCAGCTTTCAGCTTTAGTCACAGGCTCTTTCGTGGTGGAGACAATTTTCCATATCCCGGGCTTGGGGCGTCATTTTGTTCAGGCTGCTTTTAATCGTGATTACACGCTTATTTTAGGGACGACCCTGCTTTACGGGGCTTTAATTATTGTGATGAATTTAATGGCTGATTTAATGCAAGCTTGGTTAAATCCACGTCTGCGGGTTAGTATGCTATGAGTACGCTTTCACCCAGACAAGAAGCTTGGATGCAATTTAAAGCCAATCCATGTGCCGTGGGAGGGCTTTGCTTTCTGGGTTTTATGATGAGCGCTTGTCTTATTGGGCCTTTCTTTTTAGTACATGGGTATGCCGCTCAGCATTTTGATGCGGTTAATCAAGGCCCTAGTATGCGTTTTTGGTTGGGGACGGATGCATTGGGGCGGGATTTACTCGTGCGGCTTTTATACGGGGGGCGTATATCGTTTGCGGTTGGTTTTGCGGCTACTGGGGTCTCTTTGATCGTAGGCTTATTTTTTGGTGCTTTTGCTGGGTACACCGGCGGAAAAGTTGACACGTGGATGATGCGCTTTGCGGATTTTTTATATGCACTGCCTTTTACCATTTTAGTGATCTTACTTACGGTTGTTTTTGGGCGGCATTTTATTTTGTTATTTGTGGCGATTGGCGCGGTTGAGTGGCTAACTATGGCCCGTATTGTACGTGCACAGGTATTATCAATTAAAATGCAGGAATTCTTACAGGCTGCTGTTTTGCTAGGGTTGCCTCGGTATCAAATTATATGGAAGCATATTTTGCCTAATCTATGGGGGCCTGTTATCGTTTACGGGACGTTGACTGTTCCGGCAGTTATGCTGTTAGAGGCCACGCTTAGTTTCTTGGGGTTGGGGGTTCAGCCTCCGATGAGTTCTTGGGGTATTTTAATCCATGATGGGGTAACGGTTATGGAGCTTTGTCCGTGGGCGCTCTTGTTTCCTACACTTTTTTTTTGTCTTACATTGTTATCGCTTAATTTTTTAGGCGAAGGCTTGCGTGACGCATTGGATCCTCAAAGTAAAATTGAAACTCATGCCGCTACTTGATGTTCAGCATTTAAGTGTTTCATTTGTACATAATGGCCAACGTAAACACGTTGTTCAGGATTTATCTTTTGTTCTCGAGCCCGGGGAAACATTAGGCTTAGTCGGGGAGTCGGGCTCAGGAAAGTCCGTTTCTTGTTTGGCATTACTTGGGCTGTTGCCTCAGCCCCCAGCAAAGGTTGAAGGCGGGCGGGCTTTTTTTGAGGGGATAGATCTTTTGCAGGTCTCTGAAAAACGTTTAGGCAAAATTCGCGGACAATCGATGGGGATAGTTTTTCAAGACCCTTCGAGCAGTCTTAATCCTTATCTTACAATAGGTAGCCAGCTTGCAGAGGGCCTGATTGCACATACGAATATGGGGCGTCGGGCTGCCAGGTTAAAATGTATTGAGGCCCTTGAGGCCGTAGGGATAGCCGATGCAGGGGTACGCTTAAACGAATATCCGCATGTTTTTTCGGGTGGTATGCGGCAACGCGTGATGATTGCCATGGCGCTTTTGCTCAACCCGCAGTTGCTTATCGCGGATGAGCCTACGACAGCCCTTGATGTTACGGTGCAGGCTCAAATATTAAGCCTGCTAAAAACTCGGCAAGCCGCTTTGGGTACGGCGATGATTTTGGTAACCCATGATCTTGGGGTTGCGGCTCGCATGTGTGATCGCTTAATACTTTTAAGGCAAGGCAAGGTAGAAGAAGCGGGGACGGCTGAAGCTATTTTTTATGCGCCTCAGTCTTTATATGCGAAAGAACTTTTAGCGGCAGTGCCTACTTTGCCTGCAATTGTTTAATGGATATACTTACTTTATCGCACTTAAATGTGCAGTTTCAATTAGAGCGGTCTTTTTGGCAAAAAAAAAGGACACTACAAGCCTTGACGGATGTTTCGTTTTCGCTGAAACCGGGGGAGATATTGGGCATTGCAGGGGAGTCCGGCTCAGGTAAATCCACGTTGCTTAAAGCAATATTGGGGATGGCTCCGATTACAAGAGGGGATATTATTTTTCAGGGTCAATCTATTCAAAGTGATTCAGTGGCACAGAAAAGAAGCCTGCGGCATGAGGTACAAATGGTTTTTCAAAATCCCTATGGCTCTTTGAATCCTCGCATGCGTATTTTTGATGCGATAGCCGAAGCCGTATTAACGCGTGGCCCTTTACCTCGGGCAGAGCTCGTAAGCCGGGTTGAGGGCCTTTTTGAGGCCGTTGGGTTGGATGTTTCATTGTTAAATCGTTTTCCTCATGCCTTCTCAGGGGGGCAAAGGCAACGCATTGCTTTGGCTCGGGCTCTTGCTACACAGCCAAGCCTTTTGCTTGCGGATGAGCCTACTTCCGCGCTCGATGTATCTGTTCAGGCGCAAATTTTGGCTTTATTTAAAGATCTGCAGCAGCGCTTGGGGTTAAGTATCATTTTTGTAAGCCATAGCTTGGGGGCTTTGGCGGCGATTGCGGATCGCTTAGCCATTCTTTACTTAGGGCGGTTGGTAGAAATAGGGCCAACGGCTCAAGTATTAAGCCATCCGCTACATCCTTATACGCAAGCCCTGCGGGCCGCAGTTATTACCCCAGCCCCACGGGTGGAGAGAGACCGTAAAGTGACATTGTTGTCCGGAGAGCCACCTTCGCCATTGCATCCGCCTACTGGCTGCCCTTTTCATCCGCGTTGCCATTTTGCCGTTGCCGAGTGTCAATTGCGCATGCCGGTTATGAGCCCTTATGGGGAGCGTCAGGTCGCATGTATTCGTGCGTCAGAATGGAGCAAATAAGAGACCGCTGCATAATGCATGCTTTATGAGTTTTTGGTCGGTTGTCATTCCTCGAGTACTGTATGTACACTCGTCGCTCCGTCCTACAAATTCCTCAAAATCAAAGCATTCTGCAATCGGTCCCTTCATAATCTCGAAAGTTAAAAAATTGAAATTCTCTGTATTTTGTTTAAAAAAGCTATTATGCAGCGGTCTTAATAAGTGCCACTCAAAGGAGATCTTAGCATTTAATCAGCTGTTGCACATCAAGCTTTCCATTTTCTTTTTTAGGTAAGGCATTTAAAAAAAACCAACGTTTTGGCAAGTATGCGTGGTTGAGGGTTTTTTTGAGCAAGGCTTTTAATTCGGCTATATTAGGTGCTTCATTCCTATTCCAGACGCTATAGGCTACCAAGCTCGTTCCCCATTCAGGGCAAGATTCACCCATCACGTGTACTTCCTGGAAGAGTCCTGTTTTTAGCAATGTGGCTTCAATGAATGCGGGGTCTATTTTTTCACCTCCGCTAATGATTATACGATCTGCCCGTGCAATATGGGATAGTTCGCCTTTTTCGTTAATAGAGCCGTTGTCACCTGTAAGATAACGTTTTTGAATAATAGGTTTATCTGGAAAGTATCCCTGGAAAAGGCTGGGGGCTTCTATCCATAGGCGGCCCTCTCCTTGTTTTTGTAAGGATGTAGCGGCTTCATCTCCAACAAGGAGTTGTGCATGTGGGAGGGCTTTCCCGTGAGGCATATCTCCTTTTAGAAAAGCATGGGCATCGCTTAATGCGATCATGGCGCCTGTTTCTGTCATGCCATAAGTGAGGGCAATGGGCAACGCATGTTCTTTGGCCGTTTGTAGTAAAGTTTCACTTGTTGAGCCTCCTCCTAAAAATATGAGGCGTGATTGCCGCAGGGCTTGAATGGCTGCATGGTTTTTTAATAAACGTTCCAGCTGTGTCGGTACTAACGAGAGTAGGGCGCCTGGTAATTGAGGCCATCCATCGCCTGCTTCAAAAGATTTAGAGGTCGGCGAATAGATTGTCCCTTCAGTTAAAAAAGCGCGAAGCCCTGGCATTAGCCCGCTTACATGGTGTAAGGGTAGTGGAGCTACTGCAGATAAGGGGCCTTCAATGGCTTGGGCTAAGCCTTTAACTGCTGCGGCTAAACTATCCCAAGAGTGAATCGCAAAGCGTAACCGTCCTCCCGTTCCACCCGTGGGGATTAGAATTTTGCCAGCATGGGGCAAGCTAATATGGGCTTCAGGTAGGGTTATGGGGCATCGGCCAACAACTAAGGCTGGTTTAATGAGGTTTAATGCTTCCTCCCATTCCCCTATGGCTGATTGAGGAGAAAAGAGAGCAATCGTTTGCCCGGCGGCTAGCGTTCCTAAGAAACAACTCCAGAAACTAGCCGGGTCTTCGTCTGTTAATAGGATAATGCAACCCTTTTCTAGGGCTGTAGCTTGCTGATAGGCTGCCTCTATTTGCAAAAAGAGTGTACCTCCTTCTGTTTGCCATAACCAAGGGCTTGTTAGGCGTTTTTTAAAATCAGCTAAAGTGCATTCCATAGCGTTTCGAAAGGTATATTCATACCCCATTCAGCTTGCAGGTATGGTCTAATGTCTTGTTGCGGGCTTAGAAAATCTGGCCGGAGTGTCTCTAATGCGCCTATACCAATAGCCAGCGGGTTGTGTTCGCTGCTTGCGAGTTGGATTAAAGTTTTGAGTCCTATCACTGTCTCAAAAGCGGTTGAGTACACAAAGGTGCCCCGGCTTGCGGCGCGTATTTTCAAAAAAGCATAAAGGTCCCCTAATCCGGAGGGCTTAATTACATAAATGCTGGGCCATTCTGCGGCTTCAGCCTGGCGTAATTTTTCAAGTGTGCCAACTTGTTCGTCAAGGGCTAGGGGGATGTTAGTTTTATGTTGAAGGTCCAGCATGCCTTTTAGAGTGGCGTTTTTTAACGGCTCCTCAATGAATTCAATAGGCTTATTGTTTAAATAGGCAAGTAGTTGGGCGCAGTCATTCTTGGAGAAGCTTTGGTTGGCATCCAATCTTAATGTTGTGCCTGCTGGGATTGCGGCCCACAGGGGTTCTAGTAAGTCATATATTGCGGGGAGAGAGAGGCCACTAATTTTAAGCTTAAAGGTTTCGTAGCCTTCTTTTATTTTAGCTGTTAAGTAGGCTGGGGTTGCTTTGTGAGTTGGTAAAAAGGCGGCTACTTTTAAAGTGTTTTTCGGCTGAGTTTTAAAGAATCTTTCTATCTGAAGTCTTGCCATACTGATGCCAGCTTGTACGGAAGGTAGGCCATGTGCTTTTTGAATGCTCTCCTGCAGTGGTTGTCTGTTTTTCGCTAGGTACGTTAAGCAATTCTTGATAGCCTCCATGCTTTCTCCTCCCCAAGCTGGGGGGAGGGGGGCTATTTCTCCAAATCCTATATGGCCCTGCGCATCTTCTAGGCGGAGGATCCACCCTTCACGTGTTTTCCATATTCCATTGCCAAAGCTTACCGATTCTTGAAATGAACGCTGGTAGGGCTTAAAGGCAAATTTTTTAATAAGGGGGGCAGCTACCATACGATTAGGGGATGACACCCCTGCATGTCACTGTATTATGTAGATCTGTATATAATTTCCAACCTATATCCCGGGAAACTTCCGAATAATACTCGATGGGCATAGCGTCGGCTTTATATTTTATAGCGCGGTAATAATTCATCATCATGGGGTTTTCGCCAATGACAGACTTTGTGAAGGCAGCCACAGATGCCGGCAGTAAGTATCGTGGCTCAGGTGTTTCTGGGCAATCTTTTCCGAGCACCATCCATTCATACGTTTCCGGAGCTGTTAAGTAGTTTGCAAATAAAAGTGCCGCTTCTTGAGCTTCAGGGGTTGCTTGTTTAGAAATGACTAAACTATCTAGAGCAAGGGTGGGTTTATGATAGTCTCCCCAGGGTGCATGGATAGCTGAGATAGAGTCATTGGTGTAGCGTTGGTTTGCGTGGATCAAGCTATAATCTTCAGAGTAGCCAATATAATAAGCCGCTTCTCCTTTTGTAAAAAGCAAGGCCGCTAAGTTTTCATAAGTATTGTAGGTGCCATCTAGGGAGGGAATAGTGCCTTGGGCCGTGCACGTATAATCTGCTAAAGTCGAAAGATTGCTTTGCGTTTGGTTATGGTAGGTCTTGTAAGAATCTTGGTTAAAAGTGGCATTAGCCGCTTGGTCTGTCCACGCATCCATATAGATTTCAGCTAAACCGAGGGCGTTGCTTAAGTTAATAGCTAGAGGGATTTTGCCTGGAGGTACTGTCGTTAAACTTTCTATAAAAGCAGGAAAGGAAGTTATTCCTTTGAGGTCATTCGTTCTTCCGAAAAGAAAATACCCGCATTGCCAATGCGGCCATGAATAGTTTGTTGTTTTTTCGCAAATGGAGCGCGGTATAGGTTGCCATGCTTCGGCTTTACAGGGGCTTTCTTGCCAGGGCTGAAGAAGGCCATTATTGATCAATCGATCGAGGTAGACGGAGTCTGTTTCAATGAGGTCATATTCATCTAATAAGCTTGTTAGGTAGGAGTAGTTGTAAAAACTACCCTCTGCGTTAAGCGGGCGTAAGATTAAGTCTATTTCAGGGTAGAGGGCTTCAAATTCTTGTTCGATACGGTTTTCAAATGATTGAAAGGCATCGCTGCAGGTATCTGGCAGGTAGGGGTAGAGGGCTACCTTCAGTTGGGTTCGCGGTTCATCCCCAAACAAAAGGACATTGTTGATATTCAATAAAAGAACCAGGCCAACTGTTAAAAAGCATTTGTGCATTCATTAGTTAAAAATGCAATATGCTTTTGTATGTCAATTATCAATGGCAGGATCTTTACATTTTTCTTGCAATTTGGGGTCGTCTTGGGTCCATTATAAGGATGAGTTCGTCATCAACGCCACCCTTAGGTTTAGATAGTCATTTTTATCAAAGTGCCGATGTTTTTTTCCCGGCTCAAGGGGCTTGTGCGCTTACGTACGACGATGTTTCTTTAGCAACACAATATTCGGATATTCTTCCACGCGAAGCGCATTTAGAGACAACTCTTTCGGAATATTTAACACTTCCCGTCCCTATTATTTCCGCAGATATGGATACCGTGACGGAGGCTCCTATGGCCATTGCCATGGCGCTTTCTGGGGGCTTGGGGCTTATTCATTATAATATGAGGCTTGTCGAACAAGTGCGTGAGGTCGCCCGGGTAAAGCATTTTGTTCATGGTCTTATTCAGGATCCGATCACTGTCACTCCGGATTGCCGTGTTGGGGAGGTTCTTCTTAAAATTGAAGAAAAGCATTACGGCTTTGATACCTTCCCTGTGGTGGATGATCATAATCGTTTACTTGGGTTGCTTCCAGGCTATGCCTTGTGTCATCGGCATCGCAGCAAGCTCGTGAATGCGGTGATGATTCCCCGTGCTGCGGTAAAAACTATTTTGGAGAAAGCTTTAGGCAAAGACCCTATTCGAGCGGCTGATACTTTTTTTCAGTCTCATTGGGAGGCTGATAAACTCATCGTTGTGGATGCAGAGGATCGATTGCGGGGGTTATTTACCCGGTCGGATATTGAGCGTATTTTAGAAGAGGCAGAGGCCCGGGTTCGTCCTTGTCGCGACAATAGTTTTCGCTTGGCCTGTGGGGCTGCTGTTGCGGTTCCTCGGGATAATGAAGGCGGGTTAGATCAGGATGCTTTGCTTTCGCATGTGGGGCAGTTAGTCGCAGGGGGCTTGGACGCTGTTGCTATTTCTTCGGCTCATGCTCATACAAAAAGCATTGGAGAGGCTGTCCGTTTCCTGCGGAAAAATTTCCCGGGGCTTACGTTAATTGCGGGCAATGTTACCAGTGGGGAAGGCGTTCAATTTTTGGCCGATGCCGGGGCCAGTGCGATTAAAATTGGCCAAGGCCCAGGTTCTATTTGTACTACCCGGGTCGTCGCCGGGGTTGGTGTACCTCAGTTAACCGCTTTATATTTAGCAACTAAAGCGGCTCATAGCCGGGGGGTTCGTATATTGGCTGATGGGGGTATTTCTAAAAGTGGAGATATTGTTAAAGCATTAACCCTTGCAGACGCCGTTATGTGCGGGGGGTTGTTGGCCGGTTGCCCGGAGGCCCCCGGGCATATTGTCGAAATTGAAGGTAAGCGCTATAAGCAATACCGTGGGATGGGAAGCTTGACCGCAATGAAGGCCGGTTCTGCCGCTCGTTATGGACATACCTCTCAGGAGCGTTTTAAAAAAGCCGCTTCAGAAGGGATCGAAGCTTTGAAAGAATTGTCCGACCCTGTGCATACTGTGCTCGGTCGTTTAATCGGCGGGCTTCAGTCAGGCATGGGTTATTTGGGCGCTCGCAACTTGCCAGAGCTTCGTCAAAAGGCCCGTTATGTTCGTATTTCTACTGCAGGGCTGAGAGAGTCGAATCCGCATGATGTGATAGAAGTAAAAACGGCCCCCCGCTAAAGACCATCGACAGAATATCTTTCTTTTGAGTTTTTGGTCGGTTGTTGTTCCTCGAGTACTGTATGTACACTCGTCACTTCGCCCTACAAATTTCTCAAAATAAAGGCATTCCGCCGACGGTCTTTTGCAATCGGCCTCTAAATAATCGTAGTGATAGAAAACTTTAAAATAATGGCTTTTTGTTTTAATAAGCCATGGCGCGGGGGCCTTATAATGATAGCGCCTTTTTTGAGTTATTCTTATACTTTCTTTCTATGAGTATTGCATTGTTTTTGGATCGGGATGGTACCCTTATTCGGCACATTCCTTATTTGTCGGATCCTGCCCAGGTGGAGCTTTTGCCGGGGGTGAAGGCAGCCTTGCAGCACGCGTTAAAGAAAGGGTTTTTGTTGTTTCTTTTGACGAATCAATCAGGGGTGGGGCGTGGTTGGTTTACTATGGAGGCTGTTGAGCATTGTAATGCACGTATGCTAGAGCTCTTAGAATTGCCCTCACCGGGCTTCACTGCTCTGTGTATTGCGCCCGAGGCTCCAGATGTTCCGTCCCTTTATCGTAAACCTTCGCCCCGTTTTATATTAGAAATGATCGCCGCTCATAAGCTTAATCCTGCGGAGTGTTATATGGTGGGGGATGCTCCTTCAGATGTGGAGGCAGCCCATGCAGCTCATATTAACGCCGTAGCGGTTGGTGCGCAGTTCGAGTTGGCAGGAGAAGGGCAATCTTTTCCGGATTTACCTGCATTTCTAGCAACGCTGTTTTGATGCCGCTGCAGAATGCATTTCTTTTAAGTTTTTGGTCGGTTGTCGCTCCTCAAGTACCGTCTGTACATTCGTCGCTTCGTCCTACAAATTCCTTAAAATCAAAGCATTCTGCAATCGGCTTTTCAATAATTCCAGCAATAAAAAATCTGAAAATAATGACTATTCGCTTTAATAAGCTATTATGCAGCGGTCTTGTTTTAGGTGAGGGCTCGTACATAGAGCCGCTCCATGACGGCGGCCGCTTCATTGGGGGTATCTAGTAATTCTTCAAAAGCGCGGAGGAAGAGTAATTGATAATCAACGAGTTGTTTTAAAGTTAATTGAGAGAGGGCGCCTGCAAGTTTGCCTAAATACCAGGGGTTTTGAGAAAAGACATTTAAAGTACTTTTTTCTCCCTGCGGAAAGGCATAATGTTCTGCTGCTGTATCTAAGGCACTTTTGTCTATCCCCCGCGAGCGTGCATTAATTTTCCCCGCATCCATCAAGGCTTTGAGTTGGATTAATAAGCGGGTACGGCTTTGGAGGGCGCTTAAAAGGGGGCGTACTTCTTTGTGTACAAAGCAGTGTTCCTTTAGGGCTGCTAGGGCCGCAGGCAAGCGTTCGGTAAAGAAAGCCTCGGCCGCGTGGAAGAAGTCAATATCACCAAATGCAGGGACGAGGGTATCAATAAGGGACGGAGTAATATTACCACCTGGGCCGATAAAAGTGGCCAATTTTTTAAGCTCTCCCAGGGCCATACGGGTGTGCCCATGTACGCGGTTGGCTAACGCTAGAGCCGCTTCTGTTGAGAGCGTCACGCCGAGGGCTTGTGCCTCTTGGGTGAGGAGGTTGGTTGTCTGCGCCTCGTCTTTACCCCCTTCTAAGTGTCGGCTATCGCCCAAGGCCTCGAGTGTTTTATATTCCTTGCGACGGCGATCAACCGGGAAGGCGGTAATAATAACCTTCACATCTGTTGGGTTTAGTCGCTTTAAACATTGCAGAAGTGTCTCAACCGCCGCTTTTGTTCCTTCTGCACGTCCTGTGACGTTGTCCCCCAGAAAATTTACCCCTTTAAACCAGACAACTTTTTGATCACTAAAAAGCCCGCGGGTTTCGACCGCTTGGATGAAGTGGGTGATGGCCCTCTCTGCTTCGCCGACATTTTGAGCACTTCCCTCTATAATTTCTTTTGCATAAGCATCGAGCCCTTGTGCTTTTGCTTCAAACAGTGCCTCACCTTGGCGATGTACTAAAAAGTCATCATCACCTGAAATAAAGAAAAAAGATTTGGGCGCGGTTGTCATATCGTTCTTTATTAGCCATTATTCAGGCAAGTCCGCAAGCCCGGGTTTCTCTCCCTTAGTTTGGGTTTTCTGTAAGAAGTTCTCGGCGGATCCAGTCGAGCGCGGCATACGTCGCCCGTTCTTTGATAATCCGGCGAGATTGGGGGAAGTAGAGCCGCCTGGCCCATATCCCTGTCGGCGCATAATACCCGATAAAGACGGTTCCGACGGGCATTTCAGCGGAGCCTCCTTCAGGTCCTGCAAAGCCCGTAGTACTCAGGGCATAGGGGGTTGAGAACCTTTCTGCCACTCCTGCGGCCATGGCTACAGCTACTTCAGCACTTACAGCTCCATGTTGCAAAAGGAGGGCTTCGGGTACGCCTAAAAGCTCAATCTTCATATCGTTGTTATAGCAAACAACGCCCCCTGCAAAATGCTTTGAGGCTCCAGGAATATCTGTGAGCGTATGTGCCAATAAACCGCCTGTGCAAGATTCGGCTACACTGAGGCTTGCTGTTTTACCTTGAAGTAGCTGTAGGACATTTTGAGGCAAGGAAATATCGCCTACTCCCAGGAAGTCTTCCCCTAATGCCTTTTGGCAGGTTTCTAGAATTTTTTCTAATTGTGCCCAGGAGAGGTTGCTTGGGCCTGGGTGTAGTCGAACGTCTACTTGGTCAAGATGTGCGCAATAGGCCACTCCTAGGCCAGCATGGCTGTCTAGTAATGGTTTTAATAGCGCTGCCAGCTCAACTTCTGGTATACCCGCTGTTTTAAATGAGAGAAAGCTCGGTTTATTTTCGAGGAGCCCTGCCTGTTTTAAGCGGGGCAAGACGCTGTCTTCAAAAATAGCCTGCAGTTCTTGTGTAGGGCCTGGTAAAAGGATGAGGTGGCGATTGTTCTGGGTAAACCATAGCCCAGGGGCGGTGCCAACTGGGTTTTTTAGGGTTTCAAATCCACTGGGTTTATAGCATTGTTTTTTCCCTAAATCGTTGAGTGTTTGCCCTTCTTTGGCCAAGTGTTGGGCAATGTTGGCCTCTATGTCTAGGTCATAGTCTAAAGAGAGCCCAAGGGCCTCTGCTACGGCTTCTTTTGTATTGTCATCCAAGGTGGGGCCAAGACCGCCTGTTGTGATAACGATGTTCGCTTCTGCCCAGGCTCGGTGAAAGGCCGTGGTAATGGCTGCTATAGAGTCTCCTACTACAATAGCTTGGTCAATCTGAACACCATGGCGGACAAATTGTTCGCCTAAATATAGCAGGTGCCTATTTAGCTGAAGCCCAAGGAGGAGTTCGTCTCCTGTGTGGATGACTGCAATGCGAAGGGGGGCAGGCATGGGAAGGACAAGGGGCTAATAAGCGGCGTTAGGCGTGACAGAGATGTATATCCTGATGTTTTTTATCAAAAAGGCCAAGGCGAAATGCGGTGAATTGCTGTTTGTGTGCTAGCAAACCACTTTTCATTTTTCATTTTCACGCGTTATTGTTATTAAATAAGCTATGAAGCTTGAAAATCTTCCCTCAAAGCCAGGTGTTTACTGGATGAAGGATCGTTTTGGACATATTCTATATGTGGGTAAAGCTAAAGATTTGAAAAAGCGGGTTTCCAGTTACTTTCAACCGGGGCGGCGTCCATCAATAGCTCAGCCCAAGGTAGAGGCTATGCTAGAGCTCGTGGCGGAAGTTGACTGGCTTGTGGTTCGTTCGGAAGCAGAGGCTTTGCTACTCGAGAGTAAGCTTATTAAAGATTGGCGCCCTAAGTATAATACAGATTTGAGGGATGATAAACGTTTCTTGCTTGTAAAGGTCAACCTTCAGGCTGAAATGCCTCAATTCCGTTTAGTGCGGAACCGTTTAGAAGATGGGGCGCGTTATTTTGGCCCGTTTGCCCACTCAGGGGCTATTCGCGCCTTGTTAAAAGACTTGCGAAAGCGTTTAGGAGTCTTACTAGGGGATACGCATCCGAAGCCCCTGGCAGATGGCTCTTATCAACTTTATGACGATATTCGTGGAGAGTTATATGGTCCTGTTAATCAGGTAACACAGTCTGAGTATCGTCAGCAGGTGGAGGCCGCTTGCTTGTTTCTGGAAGGCAAGACAAAGGCGTACCGCGAAGAAGTCAGAGCTGCTATGGCCCTTGCTGCTGCTGCGCAAGATTATGAGAAAGCCGCCCAATTGCGCGATCAACTCTTTGCACTGGAAGATACCCTTAGCCCTACACGGCGCTTTAAAAGAGAACCCATGGGTCTGCCAGGGGGAGCAGACGAGGCGGCGTTAGTAGGCCTTCAAGCGGCACTTGGGTTAGCAACCTTGCCTCAGGTTATAGAAGGGTTTGATATTTCTCATATTTCTGGGACGTTTACCGTTGCCTCAATGGTTTATTTTGCGCGAGGCGTAGCCGTGAAGGCACAATACCGTCGTTACAAAATACAATCGTTTGAAGGTAATGATGATTTTCGGTCTATGGCCGAAGTGGTAGCGCGGCGGTACCATCGCTTATCAACGGAAGGGAAGGCTTTTCCAGATCTCATTTTAATTGATGGGGGGCTGGGGCAAGTCAATGCGGCACTTACAGCTTTTGCAGTGTTAAATTTGACGCCTCCTTTTTTGGTTGGGCTTGCAAAAAAGGAGGAGACGCTCGTTTTTTCTGATGGGCGAACCCTTAAGCTGCCCCTGCGTCATCCGGGTTTACGCTTGCTTCAAAGGGTGAGAGATGAAGCTCACCGGTTTGCAAATCGGTATAATGCAGATTTGAGGAGCAAAAAAATACGGGAATCTGTTTTAGACACCATCCCTGGTTTGGGCCCAAAGAAGCGGTTGATGCTTCTTCAGTATTTTAAAACCCTAGATAATATTCAAGCTGCAGACAAAGCTGCGCTCGCTGCTGCTCCCGGTATCGGGCCTAAATTGGCTGAAATCTTGTATACAGGGCTTCGTGTTCCTAAATAACCTTGAGACCGCTGCAGAATACCTTTCTTTTGAATTCTTGCGGTGTTGTTGCTCCTCAAGTACCTTCTGTACATTCGTCGCTCCGTCTTGCAAGTTCTTCAAAATTAAGGCATTCTGCATGCGGTCTCTAAATAATCCCGAGTGTTTAAAAACATCAAATAGTGTGTGTTTTGTTGAAAATTGCTATTATGCAGCGGTCTCACCTTAAGCCTTAAAAGTATTTAATACGCCTTGTAGGTCTTTGGCTTTAAAGAAAGCGTTCCCTACAACAAAAGTATCCGCGCCCATGGCTTGGCAACGGGGCCCGCTCAGTGTATCAATCCCCCCGTCGACTTGTAATCGGTAAGACAAATTCCCCTCTACCCGCCACGTGTGGAGCTGGGCAATTTTAGGTAAGACATCTTCTCTGAAGGCTTGCCCGCCAAAGCCAGGTTGTACGGTCATCGCGAGGATGAGGTCTACGTCGCTTAAAAACGGTTTTACCGCTTCGGCCGGTGTGCCTGGGTTTAAAGCAAGCCCAACTCCACATCCTCTGGCCCGGATTTTAGCTAAGGTTTCTTTAATTGGGTAGTGGGGCTCAACGTGGATCGTTACATTTTGCGCCCCTGCATCGATGAAGGCATCGATGTAGCGGTGGGGTTCATCGAGCATTAAATGGGTGTCAAAGAAGAGGCCTACTTTACTGCGGAGGTCTTTTAATAGTTGTGGGCCAAAAGACAAATTGGGGACAAAATGGGCATCCATAATATCCAGGTGTATCCATTTGAGGCCTGCTTGTTCAATATGGAGAGCGCTTTCGCCTAAAGCTGCATGGTCCCCCGCGAGCAGAGAAGGGGCTAAGATGTTTTGGTGGAGGGGGCTCACGGGGCAGGGGCTAGAGAGCTTTACCAAGCGTTTAAAATGCGGTCTCGGATTTTTTGAGCCAAGTTTCTAGCTAAAGCCGGCATTGCTTGGTACTGCACATCGATAAAATTGCTCTCTACTTGTAAATTCAAGGTCGTGCTGACGAGGGCTTGGTCAAGCAGGGTTGTGTGCGTTTGATTGTTTACCAAAGTGCAAACCGCTACAAGGGTTAAATCGTAGGAGCGTGCCAGGGCGGTATCGCTTTCCCTGGTAGCACTTAATGATTGGTCGAAGTTTGTGACTATGACACTGAGGGTGGCTTCAGCTTCCCCCACAGGTACAATCTTCACCGTGCCATCACTGACGAAGGTACGGACCAGTTGGTCGCTTAAAGCCGCTTGTATTTGCGGCGCAAAGCTATCATTTTCTACCGCCAGAATAGCCAAGGTGCTAAAAGGAGGAGGGGTCGAGCGTCCTAGGTAATAGTGGCTACAGGCGGAAAGTAACCCCAGGAGGGTTAGCCCTAAAATAGCCCAAACAGGAGCAAGCTGACGGTGAGTAAAACGGAACATGGTATACAAGAATGGTTTCTTTAGCCGAGTGGAGCTTTTAAGAGCTTTTATTTAGAGACAGGGGCTACAGGTAAGTCTTCGAGCGCTTCTTCTAGGGACTTTGGCTGAGTTTTATTCGTTTGCTCACCTAAAGGGTCTTTGGCTTCTAAGGCTTCTTCAAGGGGGGTTGCGCTTTCGATGATTTGGCTTGGGGTATCGAGCAGGCCTTCATCTAGGAAGGGTTCAAAGATATCAGTTGAACGCGCCTGGACGTATGATTCCTCTTGGTATTCTTTTAAGGATAGTTGACGCTCAGTGAAGAGGAAGTCAATGGGGGTTCCTGGAGGGGGGACACCGGTTTGGATGCCCGTAATTTCTAAGCGGGCGGCATCGGCCGAAGGAGAGTTGGGGGCCGTTGTAATGGTTTCGTTATAGAAGACGAGAGCGGCCGTATCGTCTTTAAGGCGGTTGCGGTACAAGTTGGCCATGTAAAGTTTACTTTTGGCCAACATATCTTTCATTGCGTGGAGGCCTGCTTCTGCCTGGGCCACGTGGTCGCTTTTTGGGAAGAGGATTAAAAAGTCTTCGTAATACCGGATAGAGTCTTTTGTGGCGCCTTGGTCATAGGCAGGTCCTTGCACCATGTCTGCATAAATGTTAGCGAGCTTTAAGTAGGCATCGGGGGTTAATACGCTTTTCGGGTAAGTATTAATTAAGCGATCCAGTGCATCCACCGCATCCGTTGGCTTGCCATGCTTTTCGGCGATGAGGGCAATATTCATGAGGGCCAAAGGGGCATATTCAGTAAAGGGCGCTTTTTTGACAACCCCTTCGAAGTAATCCACCGCACTCTCATAATTTAAAAAACCAGGGATAACGCCAAAGTAATAAGGTCGGGCCCCTTCCATCATTTGGGTGGCCATTTCAAATTCATCTCGGACAACTTCGTTAAAACGCGGGTAGCTGGGGTAATTGGCTAGGATTTGATCTAAAGACGAAAAAGCATCACCAAATTGGTTATGCGCTAGGCGGATTTTGGCGGAGCGGTAAAGGGCTTCCGGTGCATCGGGGCTATCGGGGTAGTTGCTGGATACATCTTTATAATAGTCGAGCGCTACGTAGTCGTTATTTTGAGCCGCTTC
>JANYEO010000076.1 GCA_025363025.1 Opitutia bacterium | reverse complement strand
TAATCATCAAGCTAACACACCACCCCGCTTTGCCTAGTTTAAAATAGGATCTGGACTAGAAACAGGTATCTCTATGCGTGAAGATCGTTTTTTGCAGCTACCGAGCAATTGCTTCAAATCCGCTATCCGCAGGGGTTTCGTTAAATGGCCTTCCATCCCTGCCTCCCGGCACTCAGCGGCTTGCTCTGCCATGGCATGGGCCGTTAAAGCAACAATTTTAGGAGCCCGCACCCCCATCTGCGAAAGGATCTTACGGGTTGCTGTAAGCCCATCCATAAGGGGCATTTGGATGTCCATAAGCACGAGGTCATACCGCTGGGTCAAAGCGGCCGCTACGGCTTCTTCACCATTGCTCACGATATCCACTGCATAGCCCAACTTCTCTAAAATCTTTGAAGCTACTTTTTGATTAACCGGGTTATCCTCTGCCAGTAAAATATGTAAATCCACAGCCTGAGGGATAGGGGATAAACTATCCGTACACCGGCGCGTAGCAGAAGAAGGCGCAGAAGCGAGCTTCAGGCAAACAGCAAAGACGGACCCTTCCCCCACGGTGCTTTCTACCGTTAACTCCCCCTGCATGAGGCCAATGAGCTTTTGGCAAATCGCAAGCCCCAGGCCCGTGCCTCCATATTCCCGTGTCGTATAACTATGCGCCTGACGAAAAGGTTCAAAAATAAGGCCTAGCTTGTCCTGAGGAATACCAATCCCCGAATCTTTAACGCGAAAATGCAAACGCCAATCAGGGTCGGTTAAGGGGATACCTTCAACCGACAGGACAATCTTCCCTTGTGCCGTAAATTTAATAGCATTCCCAATTAAATTGAGCAGGATTTGTTTTAGCCGATGTTCATCCCCAATAACTGAATGAGGGAGGCCCTCCGCATAATCAAAGCTTAGGCTGACCTCCTTACCTTCTGCCCGTGGGCGCATCAAATCAATCAATGAGCGGATGGCCAAGAAAAGATCAAAGGGTTGATGCTCTAACTCCACATGGCCGGCTTCAATTTTTGAAATATCCAAAATATCGCTAATGACACTTAAGAGAAGCTCGCTACTGCTCTTAATCGTCTCAATACAATCTGTTTGCTCTATGGTTAAAGTCGTTGTCTCTAAAAGCGCAGCCATACCCAATACCCCATTTAAAGGCGTACGGATCTCGTGACTCATATTGGCCAAAAAATCGCTCTTGGCTTTATTAGCTGCCTCGGCCGCCCCTTTGGCTTCATGTAAACGGGCCTCAAACTCCTTGCGCTGAGAAATATCAATGAGCACACCATTAAAAATAACCGCTTCATCTTCCATCATAGTCGGCTTCGCTAAACCTTGCCACCACCGCTCCTGGCCGTCCCGCATACACAAGCGCCCCTCCTGGGACCAAGCTGCGCCTTGCTGGGCGGCAGCCCCCAAAGTTTCCCAAAAACTATTACGATCCGCCGGGTGTAAATTGGGAATCACCCCCTCAGCAATCGCGACTTGCGCGGAAAAGTTAAATAATTCCGCCGCCCGCACACTCATATAGGTAAAGCCATGCCGCCCATCCTTATGATAATACGCGCGAAAGATAACCCCAGGGACATTCTCCGCCATATTCCGCAACATATACTCCGCCTGGCGAATTTCTACCTCAGCCACATGACGCACATACGCCATCCGTAAAGCGACCAAACGAATACGCGCAATGATAACACTGGCCAAAATAGCAATAAGCCCCGCAAGCCCAATAGCGGTTAACCCCCCATGACGAATGCCTGCACTATCTGCCGCAAACTGCTGTATGCTGTGATCTACCCCTAAAATGCCTTCTAACGCTCCATCACTGCTGTAAAAAGGGGCTAAGGCCGTAATAAAAGTGCCATAAGAATCCTTAATAATATCAGGAAAGACATATGCTTGCCCACTAGCTATAGCGGTCTTCATTTGGCTAATAATAGCCGTTTCGTCATCGAAACGATAAAATTCACCCATCGGAGAGCCCGTTAAACCCTCATGCTGCATTAAGCGATCAGGAAAAAGGGAAGTATCTAGTACAAAAGCATAATCTTCCCCCTGCGGCCGCAAGGTATACAAATAATAAATCTCAGACGCTGCATTATGGAGGCGAATGAGCGGCTCTACCGCTTTTAAATGAGCCGAGCTATTACAATCCGCAGGGGCTTGTAAACGAGCATGTAAATCCCCATCCACTTGCGAAGCTGCAAGCTGGGCTAAGTGCCGTAAATTCTGCCGAACAGCCGCGAGTTGCCCTTCATAGGCTTCATGGTAAAGCCAGCCAATCCCTATCGCAGCAACCGCCCATATTACCAACCCTGCCACTAAACCAACCCCAATGGATTTAACGTAAACCCATCTCGAGATATGAGGCGTAAAGGAAGAAGATAGCATAGGGGTTGTATAGCTATCACCTAAATTGCAGCTTTCTGCAAGGCCCAAGGGGAAACCAAGCGCAAAACGCCTTTTAAAGATTAAAAAGATTTTGAAAAAACACACCTTGCACCGAGATCGATCGCAGAAGGCCTTTTTAGCAAAAAAACACTATCTTTATCTTTTAAGCCTCAACGAAACCGATTGAATAATGCTTTGATTTTGAAGCGATTTCGAGAGGAAGCGCGCGGAGCGTACCTTAGTACGTGAGCACGGTGATGCAGGGAGGCATTCAAAAGCATGCATTATTCAATCGGTCTCAAATGACTTCTTCGTCTACTAAGATACCCTGCGTCGAATAAATTTGAACCGGCACAGGCTGAGGGTTAATCAACTGAACGGGCATTGTAGCATTAACAATATAAATTGCACCTAGGCTATTCATATTCTCGATAACTGTTTTTAAAACAATTTTTGAGCAAAGAGAACCACTTTTGCCTCCCACATCCCCATGGGAAGGGATAATACCTATATTACGACACATAGGAAGCTCCACTGCACTCAAAGGGCGGGTTTGCTTAAACCCGGTGGGGGGGTTATCCGTATCCGCTAAATAATGCCAAGCCCGCTGAATATTAGGCGGCAAAACACGATCATACCAACCATGGTTCACGTCATTGCCGGGCACAACCATAGAGTGCACCATATCAAGCAAATGAACCTGATCAATCGTTAAGCAATCAGAAGTCGGCTGCACATAATATCCTCCTTTGCGTCCGGCATTAGGAATACCCCGGTGATAAATAAAACTCACCACTTGAGCAACAACTGCGGCCCCACGGCTCCAGCCAACAAAAATCATACCTGTATAGCCATTATTATAATTTTCAACGACTTGGTGATAAACGGCTTCAGCCAAGGCCATCGCCCCTGCGCCTACAGCTCCCCTGGTTAATTGATCTACACTGGCTGGGTAATCTTTTTCATTCCCAGTACCCCGAAAGTAAATGGCTTTACCTGCATCACGGCCTTTATAAATGTGACGGAGCTTAGCGACAATACTGGCCGACTCAAAATCTCGACCCCCTGCTTCATGCCCCCAGGTTCCATCCACTAAATAAGCCACCGTTTCTGCATTCACTTTTTTTGGTAAAACGGGGGTATCCACTAAATAACAAGCCTCCATCGGCTTTATAGAACCATATAAAGCTACATCGGAACCCGCCTGACCTAAATGATAAAAACCCCCCTTTCCTCCACGTGCGCCATAACCATAAAAGCGAAAAACAAGGGTAGCCCCAGGTCGAACCGTCTCAAGCAACCGAATGTTACGTAATGGAACCGCCGCTACATTGACATAAGCATTACCATAAGCCCCCATGTCATGACGATAGACTACCACCTTCTTTTCCCCCTCGGCCCCCAGCCAAGAAGAAATCCCCTTCCCCAGCTTACCTATAAAACTACGTGAAAAACTACTGGCTGTGGTCGGCTCATCCACCGCTACATGCACCTCCCAATACCGAGGCCCTACAATAGAATCCGTCTCATCTATACTTGAATACAGGGTAAAAGCCATATACTCAAAAGAAACTTCATACCCGCATTGAGGAGAAAATCGAAACTCAATGTAACGATTAGGATCGGGTTGGTCTTCCTGAGGCCAGCCTTTTACCCAATAATCCCCTTTTTGCTTGGGATACTTTGATTTATCTTTTGAAATGGGCATAGCGGTAGGCTGTGCCACTAATACATGCGCTGGCACCAAAGCCTCAGAGGGGAGAAGGGCGCTTACCCCAATACCTATGGGTACATCAACGGGTCCTAACTTTCCCG
>JANYEO010000047.1 GCA_025363025.1 Opitutia bacterium | reverse complement strand
AAAAATCGGCCAAGTTGTGGTTATGGATAATGCATCTTTTCATAAGTCTCAAAAGACAAGAGAATTAATAGAATCAGTGGGTTGTCAATTAATATTCTTACCGCCGTATTCGCCGGATTTAAATCCGATAGAAAAATTTTTGGCCAATATGAAACGCTGGATTAAGGATAAAATTACTGGATTCCCTCGCTTGTATGATGCTTTAAAACACTTCTTTTGCTTGAGCTAATTCAACTAGATTTACTATATATGGGTGAAGCGTTTGAGCAACAAGTTGCAACATTGCTCAGTCAAATACCCAGCATTAAAAAAGAAGTGGTTGAAGCGCACGTTGAAGATGCAGCATCTTTTCATGCATTAAATGAAGAAACAGATGACGTAGAAAATATAAATGCAGATGAACGCACTGAACCACAAGCTATAGTTGAATCGCTACTTGGTGACTCATGGCAGGGCGATGCGGCTGTGTTTACCGATGAATCGGGGGTCGCGTATTTAGCACATAAGGGGAGTTGGGTGAGTTCAAGCGGTTCATTCGTTGAAGGGGCAGGGGTTATTAAGCTTAAAGATTTAGAGACTTATAATGGTTTTAAATCACCTCAAAATGGAGAAGTGAATGTTACCTTTTTGCCTGAAGCTAGTTCTCTACGCATCGATACGGTTGAAAATGGTAACCACTTCACACAGACCCAAAGTGTTGAAAGCTTCTTTAAAGAAGCGATTCTCGGAGTGGATTTCGGATTATCTGGTCGTAGCGGCATTCGTACAATTAATATTCGAATGAATACCTTTATCGCAGCGAAGGTGTTAGATCTTTTAAGTTCTTTCACTTCTATTCCAGGCACTGGCCTTTGGGAGGGTGATGATCGTGGTTTTGGTGATTCGGGAACTAGCCGGACTAGCCAAAATATTAAGATTGCATTTGAGAATAATCAAGCAACTGTTGTAGATGAGTTTCATGCTACTGGAATGACTTATAAGTTAAATAAGGAGGGCTCCTTGAAAGATTTCGGGAAAGCTTCTGGCAATACATTAAAATATGTTTTTCAGAAAGAGTTTTCTAGTGAGTACAATCGTGATGTCTATAAACTACATTTAGAAGGAGATGAAAAATTAGCGATTACAATGGAGGGGGGGCCATGCTCTAGAAGCCTTTAACCAAGCGCTTCTGAAGGGTACGCCTGATTTTATGAATATGGATCAAGGCAGTCAGTTTACGAGTAACGCTTGGCTTGAAACCCTCACAAATGCTGGGGTTAAAGTTAGTCATACGGGTATTGGCCGTTGCATTGATAACGTCCGCATCGAGCGTTTTTGGAGGTCCGTCAAATGTGAAGATACCCATTTGCGCCATTATTCAAGCGTCTCTGAAGCCCGCGAAGGCCTCGGGAAATACATTCACCATTACAACCATACGAGACCTCATCAAGCCCTTGATTATGCGAAACCAAATGACTTCTACTGCGAGCCCTCAATTTCCCCAACGGGGCTTGCGGGTATTTCATTTAACAATGACCTTGACCCCATTCACCCAAAGCCTTTTTCATAGAAAAAGTTTCCAGGGCAGTTAAGCTTTACTCGCATTTCTAAGCCTTAAAACTGTCCAGTCCATGGGGGTCAGTTCAGATCAAGTGCTACTCATATTGGCCTATTTATGAAGAATAAATCCCCTCCGGGAGACAATCCTATAGCAGGCCTTAGCCTGTTTATGCCCTAAAATATAGACTTAAGTTAACCTAAGCTCACGCTTAACTATTCAACCGTATCCTCCACCTAACGGATTTCTCAGAATAACTCGGCTTTCGTGGCCGAACTTCATGCTAAATTCACAAGTCGTTGATTTTGAAATGGCTTGCGAATTATAAACAGAAATAAGATGCATACAGTTATGCCCAGTGGAAAATATCGCAGCAAGCCCTCCAAAAAATACTCTTTAGTTAGTGGATTTGAACATGCAATCGCATTGCTGCCCCTTGCTGGTTGACTCGAATTTCACCAGACTATACAATCCCTCTATAAATTGGGCTATAGAATGTGTCTAAAATGTATCGATATTTCGAATTATAATATTCCCCTCATTCCAGTTGGGTTAAGTAACTGAGATGCTTATTGTCTTTCCCAACAATAATCATCTCAGTTACTTAACCCTTTGCTACTTTATAGGGCGTCGCACTTCATACTTGAATTGGCGTTTATTGCAATAATTTTACTGCTTTGGCGTTACCTTCGAGAATCTTAGCCGCTGCAGCAGCTGTTTCACCCCAGATATTTTTAATACTCACATCCGCTCCAGATTCTTGTAGCCGTGAAGCGATGCTCGCCTGCCGATGCTTAACAGCCAATATTAAAGCCGTGTCACCATGTTGATTTTGCTTATTAACATCTACCTTATAATCCAAAAGCAAATTTACTATCTGGAGGCTGCCTGCTGATTCGGCTAAAATTAGAGGTGAATTCCCATTTTTATCCTGTAAGTTCTTATCTGCATGCAACTTATCGATGGCGAATTGCACAAACTTAGGCTCATTTCGCTTAATGGCAGCTATTAAGATCTGCTGCCCCATAAGCTTGGCATTCTTGTGGCTATACTGTGAAAACATTTTGCGAAAAGGGGCTTCTTCTAAAATTTCAGCAAGGCCATCTATCGCCTTCTTGTTCCCCACTTGAAGGGTGATTGCAATTAAATTTCCGAGATCATCTGGATTAGTTAACTCCCACGCCTTTAAGCTTTGGTCAATGTTATGCCCCTTCCCTTGCTCAATTGCATTTTTTATCAAAAAGGCTTTTAGGAATAGTTGAACAGCTTCTAAGGTTGTTCCTTGAGTCATTGCTATTTTCTCGCAATCAAGACTCCATGGCTGCCAATGCTGAATCTCCGGATGCTTCTCCAGAAAGGCTGTGATTGATGCAAGGTCCACTAGTTGCTCAACTTCAGGTGAATGTAAAAGCCCTAGTACTTTCAAGCCATCATAAGCAGCCTTTAAATTATTAATTATATGCTTATATTGATGTTCATTAGAAGGTAACAAAACCTTAGAAGCCCGCAAATCAGCAAAAGCAGCGTGTACCGTCGCCTCTAAATCATCCATGGACAAGCTATGCAAGTGCTTAAAATAAAGGAACTCATCGGATTGCATGGCCTCCAGTCGAAAGCTAACGGCCCATTTTGCATTATCAGGCCTATTGTATATACACTGATTTGAATTTTGAACTTTATGGGTAAAAGATACATCTAAGTCGAGCATCAGAGGCACCCATTTATCCGGAAAAGTGAGATACCCCAGGTTCCATTCATGTCGGTCTTCAAGTTTTAATATACGGGCCAATAATCTCTCTAACGCCTTGCCTTTAATCGGAAGATCTGTCGCTAAATGCTCCTGCACAAAGTTAGGAAGTGCCTTCGAGGCAATCATATTAACCTTATCACTGAAGAGCCTTATATCTAAAGTGCTTCCCTCTAGTTCTGTCCCTTTTGTTAACTGTGCTAAAAGCAAGCTAGCAACATAACTATTGATAATGCTTTGACTATCTAAAGATTTAGCAAACCATTGTTGGCCCTCGTTATCTTGATAAATTTTTGCCCCGCTAATTCCAAGCCCCACAGAGCGTATTGCCTCAAGTTCAGTAAAGCGCAAAGGCGATTTTATGTAATGGTGCTGGCTTTCAATGCTTACGCCCCCGGTTGATGCGCCTATTCGTTTTTGGTGAATGAGCTCAGCAATCTGCGTGTTTTTTGATAAATTTGCCCACTCCAAAGCTGTCCAAGTGCCGCCATCCGTAAGGCTGGGGTCTGTTCCGTCTGTAAGGCTAACATCGGCCTCATTAGCTATTAACGCCTTAACCGCATCTATATGGCCATTTTTCGCGGCCATAATCAGGGCGGTCATATTATTATTATCCCGAGCATTAATATCAGCTCCAGCCTCTAAAAAAGCGGCTAGGGCTTGATGAAACCCATTGCCGATAACCTGTACAAAAGCGCTGTTAAGATTATTTGATTTGTCTGCTTTGGATAATAAATCCACAGCGGCTTGATGCCGGTTAATAATGGCCCATTCAAAGGCCCTCCAAGTGCCGCCATCCGTAAGGCTAACATCGGCCCCATTATTTAGCAATACGTTAACCGCATCTACATGGCCATTTTGTGCGGCCATAATCAGAGCGGTCATATTATTATGATCTCGCGCATTAATATCCACTCCTGCATCTATAAAAGCGGCTAGGGCTTCATGAAATCCATTACCGATAACTTGTACAAAAGCGCTGCTAAGATTGTTTGACTTGTCTGCTTTGGACAATAGATCCACGACGGCTTGATGCCGGTTAATAATGGCCCATTCGAAGGCCCTCCAAGTGCCGCCATCCGTAAGGCTAACATCGGCCCCATTATTTAGCAATACGTTAACCGCATCTGCATGGCCATTTTGCGCAGCCGCAATCAAGGCGGTTATATTATTGTTATCCCGTACATTAATATCAATTCCGGTGTCTAACAAAGCTTGAATTTTCTGGGTAAGTCCATGGCCCGCTGTGCGTACAAAAGTCCCCGCTAAGTCACTTTTTAAGCGACTAGCAAGGATAAAGTTGGCAATTTTTGGGTACTTTGCCCATTCTAAAGCCGTCCAGGTTCCTCCATCCGTTAAACTACTATCTGCCCCCTTGTCTAAGAGTAGTTGGACAATATCTATATGACCATTCTTGGCGGCTATGATGAGTGGCGTTAAGTGTTTCTCATTCGCGGCATTCACATTAATAGAATGTTGAAGAAGAACTTTAACCCTTTCTGTAAAGCCTTTTTCACAAGCCTCAAACAAAAGGCTCGAATCAGTTAATTCAGGATTACAAGATTCTAATAAATCCCTTATCGCTACGTTCCCTGGAAGCTGTGCCCAAGAATTAACAGTCCATCCATCGTTGTCTATCAAATGAACGTTAGCTCCATGTTCCATTAAAATCTTTATGCTATCATAACAATTATTTTCAGTTGCTATGATAAGGGGAGTTCGCCCATGCGGGTCTCGAACGTTTAATTCAGCGCCATAAGCTGCCAGGAGTTCAACAACTTCGACTGCATTAGATTTAGCAGCCAATAATAGCGGGGTACAGCCATTTTCATCGCGTACTTCAACATCCACAACCTTGCCTTTAATGAAATCACTCAAAGCTTGAGCGTTACCACTGGCCGCATTACTAAGAAGAAAATGCTTGCTTGGAGACAAAAATGGAGCTGAATCAAGGTATCGCTTGTAAATATTTGAATAATGACCTTTTTTCCAGGGCTTATGTTCTGCCAAAAAGTGTACGATAGCAATATTCTCTGGCGCATCACTAAAGCAACTGGGCCAAGCATACGTGCTATCATGAACTAAAATCTTTCCCTTATAAGCCATATTTAAGGCATCTTGATCTGGATATTCAGCCTCGTGATTCTCAAGCCAGCTAAAAACACTTGAACTAAATCCCTCTTGTCGAAGGCGCTTTAAATTCATAACTAGTAGCCCACTATTAATATACTCGTTTTCCGCAAAATCACATTGGTTATACTCTGTACATAACGTACCAACAGCTGAACTGGCTCCAATATCTATAATACCTGAAATCGCATATTCATCATGATCGCTTAATAAATCATCAATGACGCGCAAATCCTTCACTGCAACCATATCGCAGTCCATGTAAATTACTCTATCTATTGATGGTAAGAGGCGAGGTAAAGCTATGCGCAAAACCCCTGCAATGCCCCATTTCCTTAGATTCATACATTTCCTTGGAATGATACATTCTGCCTCTTCTAGCGTCTCAATGGGCAGTACATCAATCTTACATTGATCCCGATACTGCTCCCGTAAATTTTCCAATGTTTCTTTAGAGGGAGCAGCTAATCCTTCCACTGCTAACTTTTCAGTTGTATAAATGTAGAAATTATAAAAATCACCAGCAGAGGCATAATTTAAAACAGATGCAGCAGCTACCATAGCCCCTTCTAAATATTGCTCGTTATTAGCAGCAAAAACAACGTGCATTTCTCTGCAATCACTTTCAGCATGCAAAACAGCATTCAACGTAAGTGCGGAAAACAATGATATGGTTATAAATCGAAACATAATGGGCAAAATAGTTAATCTTTAGTAAAAGTCAAGTTAATTAAGCATTTTATTTTTATTTTTTTAAATAATAAACACTAAATGCTGAAAAATATAGGCAAAGAGCTAAAAAAGGCCGAATGTTGGCATCTTCTAATTTTTTAAGTGTAAAATTAAGGACCCAACAAGCCGACAAATCTAAAGCCATATAAAATATTTCTTAGGTCCTCTGTCCATGATATTTAACGTCAATGTGGTTGTTTTTTTGTTTTTAAATAAAACAATATTCAGATAGATACAGAAATAAACCAAAGAGTCAAGCATGTTGATTAGTAAATTATTTCACTATATCAG
>JANYEO010000192.1 GCA_025363025.1 Opitutia bacterium | reverse complement strand
GCTCGGGCATTCGATATATACATCGTCTAAAAAGTGCATATCCAGCCGTATAACCCCATCGCCTTGGCAACGTTCGCAGCGGCCTCCTCGAATATTAAAACTAAAGCGCCCTGGCCCATATCCGCGTATTTTAGCAAGCGTACTTTGGCTATAAAGGGTGCGTAGCAAATCAAACAACTTCACATAAGTAGCGGGGTTCGAACGTGGGTTTTGCCCAATGGGTTCTTGATCTACTTTAACTAAACGCTCAAAGGCCTCGAGCCCTTGTATTTTATCATGCTTACCAGGTATTGCTTTTGCTTTATTGAGTTTAAACGCAGCGGCCGCCCCTAAAATATCTGTGACCAGTGTACTCTTCCCCGAGCCTGAAACGCCACAAACAGTGGTTAATAAACCATAGGGAAAGGCTACATTCAGCTGCTTTAAATTATGTTCAGCAGCGCCAATAACCTCGAAAAAACCACGCTCAGGCTTAAGGTTATCCGCATCTTTTTCTACTTTTAAACTCCCTGATAAATACCGACCGGTACGGGAATGCTTGGCTTTTTTGCAGGCAGCTAAAGTACCTTCAAAAATAATTTCGCCCCCTAAGGCGCCTGCTGAAGGCCCAAGCTCCACCAAATGGTCCGCCATCTCCATGGTTTTGTCATCATGCTCGACAACTACAACGGTGCTGCCACGGTCCCGTAGCTCTAACACAGCATCAAGGAGGGCTTTATGATCTGCAGGATGGAGGCCTACACTGGGTTCATCTAAAACATAAGTAACCCCAACAAGCCCCATGCCGAGCTGCCCGGCTAGCCTTACGCGTTGGGCTTCTCCTCCGGAAAGGGTATTTGCAGCCCGTCCCAAAGTTAAGTAACCTAACCCTACCCGTTTTAAAAAACGCAACCGACTCAGTAAACCTTCTTGAGCTTCTTGAGCCTGTGTGGCAAAGCTTTGAACATTATTACTGAGCCCTTCCATAAAAACGAGGGCTTCGTCGACACTCATTTGAAAAAAGCGATCGATAGACTCTCCTTCAACAAATACAAAACGAGCCCGCTCCCCTAGACGTCCGCCTTGACAGGTTGGGCAAAGCGAACGCACTTGATAGGCCATAAGCCTTGCCCGCAGCAGATCGCTGGAGGTTGTGCAAAAAGCATGCTCTAAGTCTGCTAGTACGCCTGCAAAGACTTCCGGCTCTGTCTTCTTTCCCCAGGGGCGGCGGAGGGTTACAAGTCGTTTGCCAGAGCCTTGGAGTAGCATTTTGCGAACGCCTGGGGCTAAATCCTCCCAAGGGGTATCTATGTCAAAGGGCCACTGCTCGGCTAATTGACGTAGATAAGCCCGCCGCTCAATAATCATACCTTGAGAGCCTATCCGCCAGGCCTTAATGGCACCTTCTTTAATACTCTTTTTAGGATCAGGCACGACAAGCTCTGGCAAATACCGCATAGCCTCGCCCAAGCCATCGCACGTACTACAGGCCCCTTCAGGATGGTTAAATGATAAATGCCGAAGGGTTAAGGGCTCGTAAGCTGTTCCACACTTGCCACAGGCTAAATGTTGGCTCAAGGGGATTGTACGCCAGGGGCTATCCGCTGTGTCTTGTACTAAAACAATCGCTTTATTTTTGCCCTCTCTAAATGCAAGCTCGAGAGAGTCCGCTAGGCGGCTGCGTTCCGCTTTTTTGATCACCATGCGGTCTATAACGAGCTCTAGGCTCAGCACTTTTCCCCGTGGCAAAGTGGGCACAGGGTCACTGAGTTCATAAAAAGTCTCTTCAATCCGAATACGGTTAAACCCACGCCCTCTTAGGCTCTCTAAAGTCTCACGTATGGCTGGGGCTTTGGCTTCTAGGTAAGGGGCTAAAATAATAATGCGGCTCCCCTCGGGCTCTGCTAATACACGTGCAATGCAATCATCTACCGTTTGTTTATCAATAGGGGCACCCTCTTTTGCGCAACGGTTATCCCCTACCACGAGCCACAAAAGGCGAGCATAGTCAGCAATCTCCGTCGTACTGGCAACGGTGCTGCGTGGGCTTTCTTGGAGCACCCCTCTTTGCTCAATTGAAATAACAGGTGATAACCCATGAATATAATCAACCTCAGGCCGCTTTACTTGGTCTAAAAGTTGCCGTGCACGAACGGATAAGCTTTCAATATATTTGCGATACCCTTCCGCATACAAGGTATCAAAAGCAAGAGAAGACTTACCTGAACCACTGACCCCCGTAATAACGGTTAATTGCCCACGAGGAAGATTAAGGGATATATTTTTTAAATTATGCTCCCGCGCGCCATGGATTTCTATAAACCCTGCATCTTGTTTTTTGACTTTGCTCATTGGAATAATCCTAAGTGTAGACGCTTGAAATTAACAGTCATTATTTTAACACTTTCTATTGCTGAATTATTGAGAGACCGCTATATAATGCCTTAGTTTTGAGGAATTTGTAGGACGAAGTGACGAGTGTACATACGGTACAGAGGGAACGACAACCGACCAAAAACTCAAAAGAAAACCATTATACAGCGGTCTCAAGCTTTCCGCCTTAAAAATTGAGTAACTCGTAGATCTGCACTGTTTGCCAAAAGTTCCCTCGGTGCACCTGTTGCAATTAAGCTCTTTGATGTACCATCGAGAAAAATAGCCCGCGTACCGATAGCAAAGATACTTTCGAGCTCGTGGGTTACCAGAACAATCGTGCTGCCTAAGCCTTCACGCAGTTCTAAAATAAGATCATCGAGTCTCCTAGAGGTTACTGGGTCTAGCCCTGCTGAAGGCTCATCAAAAAAAAGAATATCTGGGTCTAAGGCCATAGCGCGGGCCAAGGCTGCACGCTTACGCATCCCGCCGCTGAGCTCCGACGGGTAGAAATCGTCAAAACCACTGAGGCCAACAAGGGCTAATTTGTAACGTGCCAGGCTTTTAATTTCTCGAGCAGAGAGGTTGGTAAACTCCTCCATGGGTAAGGAGACATTCTCAAGTAAATTAAGCGAACTCCAAAGTGCCCCGCCTTGGTAAAGTACGCCAAACTTCCGCTGCAATGATTGGCGCTCTTCCGGCTGAGCGGTAAAAAAATCTCGCCCTGAATAATAGATAGAGCCGCTCAAAGGCTTCATGAGGCCTATTAAGTGCTTCAGCAGCGTACTCTTCCCACAGCCACTTCCCCCCATCACTACAAAAATTTCCCCAGGGTAAATATCAAAAGAAACATTGCGAAGGACCTCAGCACTCCCATACCCAAGGGTTAGGTTACGAGCAGATACAATAGCGGGTTGATGAAGTGGTTCCATTCTCAATAAAATACGTAATGGTCAAATATCAAGCACGTGGAAGATAACCGCAAAAATAGCATCTGCCACTACAATACTCGTAATGCCTGTCACAACAGCAGACGTTGCCGAAGCCCCAATAGCGGCGGCATTGCTACCACATTGCATACCACGCAAGCACCCTGTGAGCGCCACTAAAGCTCCAAAGACTGTGCTCTTAATAATACCGGTTGAGAAGCCCGCCAGCGTAATTGCCTTTTGTGTTTGTAAGACATATTGCACTAAGGACAAATCCAGCATCCACATAGATACACTTAGGCCGCCTAAAATCCCTATAAAGTCTGCATATAAGCATAGCAAGGGCATCATGAGGAATAGGGCTAGCAGACGTGGTAGTACAATATAATCTATCGGCGATATCCCCAGTGTACGAAGGGCATCAATCTCCTCCGATACTTTCATGCTCCCTATTTGTGAGGCAAAAGCCGCCCCGGTTCGACCGCATAAGATAATACCGGCCATCGTGGCTCCCATTTCGCGGACCATTACAAGGCCTACTAAGTTGGCAACGTAGATAGAAGCCCCAAATGCACTCAGCTGGATGGAGCCAACGAAGGCCATCGTTAGCCCTACCAGGAAGCTAATGAGGGTGACGATTGGCAAGGCCTCTGCCCCGCATTCTTGTAGAACAAGCCAAAAATCCCGCGCCCGAAAGGGTCTGGCTCCTCTTATAAAACGCCCAAGAGAAAGAGCAACCTCTCCCACAAACGTGAGAAAGGACATAATATCTGCCGCTATAGAAATACTAAAAGTCCCTAGTTTATAAACCAATGAACGTGCAAGGGGTACCTCGTCCACAAGCTCTCGCTGAGGGACGGCCCTTGCAAGATTGAGTAAACGTTGTAAAGATGGCGGTATACCCTCGTTATTAAGGGTAAATCCAAATTTTTCGGATAAACGCTCTACTTCAAATAAAAAAGCAGCCAATGGAGACCCCCAGCTACCAAGGGCTGCACTTTCAACAAACAGTACCCTGGGTCCCTTAAAATCAGCCATTACCGTGCGGACTGCATCTAGCGGAGGGATGCCAAACGCAGCGGACCATGTCCCCCTAATGTGGAGGACTAGGCCTTTGTTTTGATCAGCTTCTTCTATTTGAAATGCAGGAAGGGTAATAGACATGAGAACGTACTTTCAGCATGAATTCGCTATAAGCACCAATATTCCCATGCTAAACACAAATTATACGTATGAAAAGCCGCGATTTCATATTACAATACCTTGACCGCCTCAGTACACAGGCTACTATCGCTCCTCCTTTTTACCCATAATGCCTGTTTATGTTTACGAGACTATTTTACCGGATGGCACAGGGGGCGAATGCTTTGAAATTGAGCACCCCATGCAGGCTCTTGCCCTCAAAACACATCCCGAAAGTGGTCACCCTGTGCGGCGTGTTTACTGTGCCCCCAATATTGGAAGCAAATACTCCCCTGCGCAATCAGCCAAACGCTTAGATAATAAAAATCTAGAAAAAGCCGGTTTCACTAAATATGTCAAAGATCGCTCAACAGGCGGTTATCACAAAGTAGCGGGTAAAGAAGGGCCTTCTACTCTGCCAAAACTTTCATAATGAATAAAAAAACAATAACAGGGGGTATATTAACCGCACTTATGCTTTTATTAGGGTCATTGCCGGCCCATGCACAAGCAGTTGCGCTTTTAAAAGATACTTCAATACCGCCGGTAAGCCCAAAGCCACACTTTTTAACAGATTTTTTGCCTTTTAATGACTGGAACACTTGTCCACCTCTGTGTTTTTCTGTTCCTGGCCATGCGCCCTTATTTTTTATATCCTTAATCTCTCATTCGAAAACCAACCAACTCATTGATGCCAAGAGCAGTCTGCTAATTTGTTGGCAATCTCTATTTATAGCCTACACCGCTACACATCTTTTAGAGCAGTTAACAGGCCACCCCCAATCATGGCTTTATAAAGAGCTTGATGATGCATGGGATGTTTTTTCCGTCCGTATAAACAAAGGATTTGACCCTGCCCCTATGGCAGCCAAGTTGTTAGAAGCCCAACAAAAGCAATGGGAGCGCCTCCATAATGCAGCCGAAAAAGAAGATGTAGGCGCTGTTTTTAAAGAGACCAAAAGAGCCTTGGCCCATGCCATGATCGCTTTGACGGGGAATGTGCTTTGGACAGACAATATTATCAATAACCTTCAAGCTCCTACGGTTCAATGTAGTTTACCCGCTATAACGCTTGCCGATGGGGTGGAGCCTTCTTTTGATGATATTGATACTTGGCTAATCGAACAGGGCTATTCTTTTTATAATACTGAACTCGCTAATAACACTTATGAAAAAGAGCATTCTTTTCTTCATTAT
>JANYEO010000005.1 GCA_025363025.1 Opitutia bacterium | reverse complement strand
AAACAAAGGTTGTCAAACGCACACTAGCAAATCAGTTTCACCTGAGTGAACTTTAGACGCCGCAAGGTCTCTGTCTATCTTCTCGGCGCAAGCGTTCTCTCGCAACTTCGCGTAAGGCAAGAGCAGCAGACGTAGCAGACGTTGCCCAACAGGTTACTCCTGCTGTACCCCCACCGGGCCGGACGAACGGCGGGCTAATGGGCGCGCGTGCAATGTTTCAGTCGCCCAGGGCAGGTACAGTCGCCGGCGGCCGTACTGTAAGACAGACAGCGGCTGGCCAAGCGGGAAGACAACTGCGCGGACTGTCAGCTGACGAGTTGAGCGTTGCGCACAAGCCGAACATCTGGCAGTGGCTGGACCATCGGGATCCAACACGAGTCCAAGGAGTAAACGTTAAGGAGGAATTATGAACCATTGTGTAATGTATTTTTCTGGGTTTGTTTGTTTGGGTTTTTTTTTATGGAGCAAATTGTAATTATCCAGGGTCTAAAGTGTTGCTCCAAAGAACACGATCACTTATGGGGACAATTCTGTTCTGCTGCTTCATCATGCTGGCCTGGGTCTGCTTGTTCAGGGAGGCCACGAAGGCCATGAGTTTAGCTGCCTAACCAGAGGGGAGGTTGTAGTCAAAGTGGTTGTGGTGCCAAGGTTTCAGGTAGTCTTTGGATGTAATTTTAATTTTACCGTTGTACAGATTTTTTATGATGACGGCCGTACCTTCGAGAATTTTGGTGATAATCCATGGACCGTACCAAATTGGTTTAAGGGCTTCAGGGGAGCCAAGAACTGACACTTTGGCCATTTTCTTGTGGTGAACACAGTCACCCTCTTGAAAGTCAGGGGGTTGTTTCTTAGAGTTGCGATACAACATGTTTTTCGCACGTTGTGCAGCTTGTGCATCACCTACTTCCTGAATCATGGTCAATAGAAGTTGGCGCTGGACCTCGTCAGGGATTAGACGTTCAGCTAACTCAGGGTAAGTGTAAAGGGCAATAGGGCCGTGAGTAAAGTTCAAACTCTTGTGACCGTACATAAGTTCGTCAGGGGAGCGCTTCGTGGCAGAGGAGACCAACGAGTTGCAGGAGGCGGCTAGCAACCACAAGTGGCGGTCCCAGTCTTGGGTGCCATTGTTTAAGCAGAAGGACCTGCAGGCTTGCTTACACACTTTTATGAGCGATTCGGCAATACCGTTGCCCATCGGCGCATATGCCAGAGATTGGTGCAGGGTGACGCCGAAGCAGTCGGCGAACTCTTTGAAGGGGCCAGAGGTGATGCCCAGTTCGTTGTCAGATTGTATGTGTAGGGGAATCAGGAAAGGGGTCACCCAACCTCTCATGAAGGCGTCGAGAATCGCGGGGCCGGATTTGTCTTTCAAAGGCATGAAAACACAAAACTTTGTGAAAGTATCCTGGATTACAAGGATGTGCTGGTTTCCTTGCTTTGTACGTGGCAGATTGATCGCCAAATCCATAGCTACAGTCAACCTAGGGTGGCAGGCAGCTCGCTGTACGCACAATCCGTGTTTAGGACGGGAAGTACTGTACGAAAGTTGGCAGGAACGGCATCGTTTGATGATGTCAGTGGCGGCAGCCTTCAAACCGGGCCGGAAGTATGACTGCAGAATTGTCATGACGACGCGGGACTTTGGGGCGTGGGCACCTTGAGAAGGAGAATCACCATGGTGCAAAGTGTAAACCAGGGGTAAAATCAGTACTTCAGGAAGTACCAAACGAGGGGTGTACGAAGTTAATTTGGCCGTGGATTCTGGGGAACCGCCAGCGCAGCTGGGAGGGACAAATTTTTCAATATGAACCAAAACTTGATTTTTAAGCACGTAAGTGTTCATAATTTGAGGATCTTTAGCAGCGAGTTTGCCAATAATGTCAATGCAAAAGGGGTCTCTTCGCTGTAGAGCACGAAACTCGTCAACGGAGATAGCTCCAGACTGGAGAGTCGCAGTGACCAGGATGTCGGACTGGGAGTGGGAGTCGAACTTCATGTAGGGGAACTGGAGGTTGTTGTCAGCGTCCGCGCGTTCGGGGAGGTCGACAGTGACTTCGTTGAGACCGAGAGGTTCAGTGACAATTGCCCCGGAAAATTCCACCGAGCGCAATAGGTCGTGGAGATTGTCCTCCGTGGCCGGGGTGGCATTCTCCGAAGGGGAGAAGACCGGGGCCATCAAGGAGTCCAGGAGGACGTCCGAAATAGCAGTATCTGGCGCAATTTCCAGGCTGGAAACCACCAGGGCCAACGTGCGGATGTCGGCCGCGTCGTCCAAGACGGGGATCAGAGGGGAAATAGGGGCGTTGACTTTAGACAAGTGTTCACGGCACAGGTCTGCCTGCTCGCAGAATTCGAGTTTCTGCTGAGTAAGGTTAATGTCGCAGTCAGTCAAAAATTCGTCAGGGTTAATTAACTTCTTAATTCTGTCTGCAGGGATGAGGGTGTGGCAGTCAAAGTGAATGCTGTCGATCAGCTTTGCCAGTTGAAACTTACTCAAGTTGAGTTTAGGTTTGAGCCCGTATTTCTGATCAGCACCGATCCGACTTAGGAGGTCAGCCATGACGTTACTCTCTCCCTTGATATGAATCACGCACATGTTATAGGAAAAAATCTTCTGGGCCTGACGGAAATACTTTTCGTTGATTTCTGATGCCCGGCGGAGAAACAAAAGGGCTCTACTGTCTATGTAGGTGTAGAAATTGGCAAGGGGACGCAAGTAGAAATCAAATTTCTCTAATGCATTGCATAGGGCGTGAATTTCAAGCTCGAAAATTGGCATTTTGGTAAGGGATTCCTTGTGTGTGCCAGATTGGCAAGCAATTAGTCGTTTTTCACCTGTCGACTCCTCAGTCTGTTTCAGACAAGCGCCCCAAGCAAAGAGGCTGGAATCGGTTTCAAGGTGGAAGGTTCCGTTAGGGGTAGGGAGGTACGAAGCAATTTCAGTTTTGAAAACGTTGATAATGTCGTCAAAAGACTTCTGGGCTGCGTCAGACCAAATGAATTCGTTCTCTTTTCGCACAAGTTTTTGCATTGCTTCTACTTTTTGCGAATATGACGGGATCATTTTTCGGTAATAGTTGAATTTTGCCAAAAGTTTAACTACTCCCTTTTTGGAGGTTGGAGGGGTAAGGGCTAGCAAACCTTGTTGCTTGGCGTCGATAATTGTCATTCTGTTGCCAGTGATGTCAAAACCAAGGAATGAGATCTTTGCAGTAGCAAATTCACATTTATTCAGGGCAAGTTTTATCGTTGCAGAGGCAAAACGAGAAAAAACGAGATTGAGATCGCGGAGGTGGTCTTCCCAAGTTTCCGAATGCACAATAACGTCGTCCACATAATGTGAGGCTGCATCAATGTCATGTAGGAGCCATGACATGGCCAAAATAAACGTAGTGGAAGAATTTTTAAGCCCCATGACACTTCGGTTGTACTCATATAGTAAACCTTTAGACGAGGGG
Organism: Opitutia bacterium; assembly: GCA_025363025.1. Taxonomy (GTDB): domain Bacteria; phylum Verrucomicrobiota; class Verrucomicrobiia; order Opitutales; family JANYEO01; genus JANYEO01. Next base: position 521 of record JANYEO010000005.1, on the reverse strand, counting down.
TTCCAAAAAGCAGTCATCCAACGACAGGATTCATCAAGGGGAACTGTCCAAAACGAATTTCGAACGTCTAAGGCAGTGCGAAAGGGTTTATTCGCAATTTCGCTTAAAAGTTGCTCGATGGAGGGAGCAGAGACTTTTTGTGCAATGGTGCAGTCATTAAGGCGACGCCCGTCAAGAGTGACGCGCACAGATTGGTCCTTTTTAGCAACCAAGTGGAGATTTTGGGCATAGCAACTCAAGCTTGGGGAAATGATGTCATACTTGAGCAGACTGTCAATGGCCTTGGCGGCAGCGATCTGTTTTGCCTTGGCGTAAACACGACGCTTTTCGGCAGGAGGAAGTGGCTTGTCTAGCTGGATGGTTTGAGTCAGAAAGGATATTTTTCCTACGTCGTACTCGTGACGGGCCCAAATCCCAGGGTACCTGGAGCACACGGCCAAGATGTCCGCGGCGCGGTCTGGGCTGAGGTGGTCCAACTTGATTTTGGAGGCAACGTCAGGGGGAAGGACACCGGGGGGAGC
>JANYEO010000264.1 GCA_025363025.1 Opitutia bacterium | reverse complement strand
ACTATAAAAAGGCCAGCCCGCCCCGATCACGTCGATCATTTCCCGACCAGGGTTAGTCGAGCCCGGTCGTAAACTTGTTTTTGTCTGCGGCATCCACCAATTAAGGTAAGTTTTTTTTTGCTTTTCTTAATTTGTAAACCTAGGTAAGTTTTTTGAAAACATGATTGGTTTTAGATGACCGCTTCCAAGGCACAACTCTTCAACCTTCTCCTCTACATCTTCGTGACTCAGCGGACGTGTACGGGGGCGGGAGGAGGGGCGTTCCTGCGGGGCGCAGGAAGGGCTGCGGGGGTGGCCGCCAGAGGGGCGGGTCACCTTGCAGAGACCTACGGAGACGACATCGTTCGAGTCGTCTCCAGGCTTGGGGACCGAACAGTCGCTGTGGCGGAGCGAAGCGGATCGGCGGGAAGAGCGGCGGGAGCAGGAGCATCTGCAGCAGGATCAGCAGCATCATCAGCAGGTCAGAGCCTCAACGATCTGTTCCAACGTCTCATGGCAGCCCAGAGATCAGTTCCTCGTGCCAAACTTATTGGGGCGGGAACAGGAGGTGGCATCGCCGTAGGAGGGATCGTCGGCGGGGGAGTCTACGGAGGAATGACTTCAGCGGCATCAGAGGCAATCAAGGACGCAGTCTCAGATGCTGTCAAGGGGTCCAACCCGAGGAACGCTGAGAAGAAGAAGGTGAAGAAAACAACTACGACGACGACAACGACGACACTTTCCCCAGCTGACGACTACTACGATGACAGCAACGTTGAGTTCCCTACTGGAGAGGGCCGGGGAAAGAACAACAACCTCGACTACGGGATGAGGGGGAGGGGGAAGCGATCGGCCATCCACCCGCAGCAGTTGGACCGCGACTACGGATTCTCGACCTATGACTTAGAAGATCCGCCAACTTTCTTCCTTGACTATACCTACGGAGAGAAGGAGGACAATGTTGTGCAGTCAACGACAGAGGTTGAGGTTCAACCGCCCTTGACGACGTCCGTGCAGCGGCCTCATCAACACCCCCACCCCTCTTCCATCGACGACGAACCTCAGCAACCGACTTCTGAGGTAACCAGAATTGTTCGGGTGCGGCGAGCGGCGCCGATGTCGATGCTGAAAATGGGTACACGCGACTTCCCGTTTGGGGTGGAGGATCGGTTGGGTGTGGAGCAACTGAACCAGCTCGAGCGGTGGTATCTCACGATTCCTCGCGCAATGATTCGTTTCTGTTGGCCTAACAGTTACGGAAAGGTCGAAGACGACATTCGATATTTTCTCGGATATCTAACGGACGAACAGTGGAACTTTCGACGCGGCTTGTGGAGCCTCAACATTCCGCCTGACTTAGATGAACGCCACATCAAGATTCTTCTCACAGAGCACTTGAAAGTAATACATAATTTACTTTTTTTCCTTGCTTTACTTAACAAAGATATTTTTAGTCGCTTGCAGAGCAGGAGCTCCAACGAGAGGAGGAGGAAGAAGAAGTTCCAACGTCTGCGGAGGAGGAAGAAGAAGCTCCAACGTCTGCGGAGGAGGACTCGGCAGCAGCAGCTTCGCCGCCGCCGCCTACGGAGGCAGAGGGAGAGTTCGCCCCGGTTGGGAGGAGTAGCGGAATACCGCAATCCCTCAGCCCAGGTGTGGACCAGTCAGGCGGAGAGGAGGAACACCAATCGTCGACAGAGGAGGAGTCACCGTTGCCGTCGCCATCGTCCGTGAGCCAGAAAGAGCCCCCAACAGCAGCTCCGACTCTGACGTCCGTTAACCAGAAAGAGCCCCCAGCAGCAGCTTCAACGTCAGGAGAGGAGGAGGAGGAGCTACCAGAAGAGTTGATAGCAGAGGAAGAGGAGGAGCAGCAGCAGCAGCCCAGGTTCGAGACAGAGTCGCAGCAGGAGACGATCAAGACAGAGCCACCCGCCTCAAGAGATTTGCGACTTACTATCCGTGCTCGGGTCATAAGGCCAGGTTCAGCTTCTTCTGAGAGGGAGGACAAGGAGACGGAGAAGAGAGAAGGAGCGGCTTCAACGGGTAACGGCTGCATGATTTTTTTTTCTTCTCTCTCCTCACTCTGTTCATCTTTTACAACCGCAGTCGTCCAGCATGAGGGAGAAGTCGCCGACAGCGAGGAAGATGGGCAGGGAGGAGACACAGCGCTTGAAGAGAGTGACGCTCCGTCCAACTTTACTGAGGGGGAGGAGAGAGCGGCGTCGAGCGGCACCGGCTTGGCGGCCAACGCGACTGCGCAGTCAATTGGGCAGCGGGTGTTGCTCTCCTTCATCCCAAGAGTTCTTCCTCCCCTCAAGTTCTCACAAATGTTGGGGGCTCTCATCTCTTCGGATCGTCGTCACTACAACCAGGTGAGGTTTTTTACTCAGAAAAAAAAATCATACTCAAAATATTTTTTTCTCATTAGAGCGGGAGCGGGGAGCGGGGGGAGAGGAGGAACTTCACGGGAGAAGACGGACAGGGACAGGTGACCAGCGATGCCGGTGACCAACTGGAGGGGAACCTCAGCCTCTACCTTCTTCTCGTGTTCTTCACCCTCACCATCGGCGTCTCAATTTAAGTTGCCGTTGCAATCCACGATCATCCGCATTTCGCAAACGTTTCTGTGGACGTAGCTGTTGTCCGCCTTCACACAGTCCCCACTTTTGTTGATGTCTTCTTGATGGACATAACTGTTGTCCGCCTTCACACAGTCTTTGTGGGCTGTTTTCCCCCTTGATTCAAACTTGTCCATCCGCTCGGAGCGGAGATTAATTTTTTTTTCTTGATTCAAACCTTCCAATCAAAGGAAATGCCGGCCACAGTAACCGTTCCAATAGTCCTTCCTGCGGGGAAAACCTTCCTCATGGTAATGTTGGATTTGATCCTCCTTCTGAGGGCAGCATTTGAGTCGCACAGACGACGTCGCTTTCCGTATTCTATCTAGCGCTAATAATTTAACGCAATTGCAATCCTTCTGAAGACAAAACAGCAGCCAATAACCGTTGCAATGTGACCCCTCAGGTCACCTCTGCTCAACTTGTTTGCAGCCATCTTGCTGATTGCCCCTTCTTGTTGTTTTTGTGTAGTAACTGTTGTAACTTGGTTCAAACTTGTTCGTCCGCCCGTAGCAGATATAAACTTTTTTTCTTGATTCAAACTTTTCAATCGCAGCAGATGCCTGGCACAGTAAC
>JANYEO010000258.1 GCA_025363025.1 Opitutia bacterium | reverse complement strand
TTGATGAATGGGAGGTGCGACTTTGGCAGGGATGACATTAACGGCCATATCCTTAAGGATTCTTATTTTATATAGATACGCAAGTTTATGTAGCAGTCTTAATTCTAGGTCTTCGTGGTCTGAGGCTTGACGCTGTTAAAGAAACTCTGTTCATTATAGGGAATATAAAGCAAGCCTCGCTTAGCTTTCCCCTTTGTCATATGGCAGATCCCGAGAATCAAAACCTTACCCGCTGGCAATTAGCCGCAGGGGAAATTGTGGCCACCCTTTCCGATTTGGCGAAAACACCGCCAGAGCTTAAGGCCTATATCGAAGCCCATGCAGAAGCGTTGCGTCGCAATTTGCCTTTAATCGGGGTTTCGTACGAGCTCGCCCAGGGATCTAACTTGCAACGTGTTTATGCAGAAGGGGTTGAGGTTTTAGATTTAGAATCAAAGCCCGAGCAAGCCTTAGCGTTTAAAAAAGCTATCCAGCAAGTTGCGGAAAAAGGGGCCCCTATTTTCTTGCCTCCTCATACAGAGCCAGCAGAGGTCCTCCGCAGTGTTAGCGGGGGGGATGTACCAGCACCGCACCGCCTGCCTATATTTAATCAAACGCCTTATTTGCAGGCCTTCATCCCTATTCCTTTAAACGGTCGGGTAATGGGGGTCATTCATGCCTGGATGCAAGCTCTCGGGCAGGAGGAAACAGGTTTTGCGGCAGAGGCCTTAGGGCGCTCGTGTGCCGCGATGGAGCTTTATTTTAAGGCCCGTCAGGTAGAAGACGTTTCGGCAGAGCTTACTCGGCTTCATGCCTATGGAGAATTCCTCGAGCACTTAGCGGGGGATTTAGAGTTAGGAACCGTTGGAGAGGCATTGGTGCGCTATGCCCATGTGGCGAGTGGCGCCGTTCGGGTCTCTTTACTCGTGGCAAAGGATTACCGCGAAACATTGGTTCGGGTAGACGAGAGTGAACTTGCTTTTAATTACCAATACCTGGCTGGGGCTGGGGTGCAATGTCCGGAGCCTGTTAGTATGGAGGCTAAGGCCATGGGGGAGGTTGCTCGTTATTTCTTAGAGCAGGCCGTAGTGCCTGAAGAAGCTACACCCAGTACTGTAGGGGGGGCGCCTGTGGCCTCTGTGCCCAAAAGCCTTCCGCCGGCTCTGCTTGCCGCCCCAGCCGGGAAACGGCCGAGTATTCAGCTTCGTTGGATAAAGCGCGAAGCTTTGGATGATGATACAGCGGAGGAAGTACAACATTACCTGATGCTAGCCCCGATGAATTGGGTAACGTATTTGCCCCTTGTTGATACCCAGCAGCGTATTGTGGCCATTATTTTGTTTGAAGGTAAAGAAGCTTCTGAAAAATCAGCTGAGTCCCTTCTTAAAATGCAAGGGTTGATTTATGCAGGAGGGCATGCAGTGGCCACAGCTCTTTTTTGGCATGATCGACGGACGTTAAGATGGGCCAAGAAATGGATTTCATGGAAGGATGGAACCTTGGATACTCCTAAAAAGCGCAAGTGGGCCTACATTGGGGCTCCTTTAGCGCTGCTACTCGGGGTCATGGCGTATCCGATGCAGTTTAATATTAAGGCCCCTGCTCAAATTCGGCCGAAAGAGGTTATCCAAATTGCAGCGCAAACTTCCGGCCGCATCATGGCTGTAGACGTGCATGAGGGGGATTTTGTAAAACAAGATCAGCTCTTGATGACTCTCGATACGCGGGAGCTAGAGTTCCAACGTCGTCGCCTAGAAAGTGATTTTCTCCAAGCGTTAGCTGAGGCCGATTTAGCCCAAGATGCAGGGGACGAAACTGGTATGCAGGCCGCTCTTTATAAAGCTGATCGGGCCGAGGCTCAAATTAATAGCCTTACTTATCAAATAGATCATGGCCGTGTCATGGCTCCGTTCGATGGGCTTGTTTTGGGGCCTAAAAATATTCAGCAAAAGCTAGGCTTGGTTGTACGCATGGGCGAGCCTTTGATAGAGTTAGCTAAGCCTGCAAATTGGGAAGTCAAAATTCAACTTTACGAGCAGGATATTGTTTACCTTGAGACGTTGCTTAGCAAGCAGGAGTATGTTGATGCTAGCCTTAAGCTCACGGCAGATCCCGATCAAAAATATCCTTTGCTATTAACGGATCCGGCAGATTTATCGCATGGGTTAGAGGCCCGGCAGGAGGACTATTACTTTATAGCTGTGCTGCCGCTTGATACTACCCCCGAGGCTGCAGCCCTTTTAAAGGCAGGCTTTAGTGGGCGAGTGGCTTTCCATGCGGGGCGCTATCCCGTGGCCTATGTACTTTTCCGGGATATTATTAGGTATATACGGGTGAAGTGGTTGTAATCAATAGACCCCTACTTTTTCTTTTTTAAATTACTACTAACTACAATTATGAGACCGCTGCATAATAGCTTTTTTAAACAAAATACAGAGCATTTCAAATTTTTAACTTTTGAGATTATGAAGAGACCGATTGCAGAATACTTTGATTTTGAGGAATTTGTAGGACGGAGTGACGAGTGTACATACGGTACTCGAGGAGCGAAAACCGACCAAAAACTCATAAAGCATGCATTATGCAGCGGTCTCATTATGATTAAATTACTGAGTGTTATCAGTGTCCTTGTGTTTGGCGCTCTTGGGGTTCAAGCCCAGGTTGCGGGGGTGCCGTCCGCTATTAGTGTTAACCGTGGGTCTTGGCGTTCGGTTATTATGCCGCATGATGACGTACGGCTAAGTGCTCAGGCAGATGGCGTCATTATGGCCTACCCACACCTTGAGGGGGACCGGGTGAAAAAAGGAGATGTACTCGTTGTGCTGGATGACCGGGCCGAAAAAGTCCAAGTGGCCAATGCGCAAGCTTCTCTACGACGCGCCACAGCAGAGCGGGTTAAAGCACAAAAAGATTTTACCCGTGTAAAGTCTTTGTATGACGACCGTATCGCCAGTGATAAACAATTTTTAGAGGCCACTTTTGCGCTAGAACAATCGGAAGCCAGCTTTAGCCAGGCGGAGCAATCAGTCGCAATGGCCGAGTTGCAACTTGATTATCGTTATATTAAAAGCCCGATTGATGGCCTTTTCTTCAAAAAAACTAAATCCGTGGGCGAAGCTGTGCAGCGGCTGGAAGTGGCTGCACGCGTTATTGATGATTCGTCTTTAGAAATGGTTGTTTATGGGTCTCCTCAATATTTTGGTCAATTTGCGAAAGGGGATACGTTTGATATACAGCTCTTAGATGGTCCTTTTGCGGGGGAAAAAGCTTTGAGTCGTGTCCGTTATGTAGATCCTTTGATTGACCCTGCAAGTGGTACCTTCCGTATAAAATTGGATTTAACGCCTTCGCCTCATGTTTATGCAGGTTTGGGTGCCTTGTTGTTGCCTGAGAGTGTAAAACACGCTTCGAGTGATATAAGTACCGAAAAATAAAGTTTTAGGATCCTCTCGGTGGTATAGGGTTGCGATGGAGCCTGGGTGAGTGGTAGTGTGTAAGCACAATCTTTTTTTATACCCCTATGAAAGTACTTGTTGCTGAAGATGATTCTACCACTCGTGAGCTACTTCGCGCAGCTATTTCTCAAGCGGGTCATTTAGTGCTAGTGGCAGAAAACGGGGCCGATGCTTGGGAAATTTATCAAGAAGACTCGCCTTGGTTGGTGGTGAGCGATTGGCAAATGCCGAAGATGGATGGGCTTGAGCTGTGCGAGCGTATCCGCACAAAGCAGGATTTGCATTATACTTATTTTATGCTGGTTACGGCCCATGCGGAGATGAAGGATGATTACCTTAACGTTATGGGACGGGGGGTGGATGATTTTTTGCGTAAACCTATTGATTTAGATGATCTTAATGTACGCTTAAAAGTGGCCGATCGTATGGCGAGTTATAATGCCCGCATTCGCTCCCTTGAGGGGTTGGTGACCATTTGCGCTTATACTAAAAAGATTAAGCTTCCAGACCATACTTGGCTGCGTATCGAAGATTTTATTGAAAATACCCTGGGCCTGCAATTAACGCATGGGGTGGATCCGGACTATTATCAAAAAAATATTGTGCCGGAGTTGGAGCGGTTAAAACAGCAGGCAGAGCGCAACTAAGCGGTCCCTCGTAGAATACTTTTCTTTTCCGCGCTTACTGCGTTCGACGTACGCACCTACCTTTAGTAGGCTTACGTGCGTCTCGCTCGTAATTATCAGAAAATCAAAGCATTCTACGAGGGACCGCTGCATATAGTTTTTTTGCTTTTAAGGTCGTTGAAATCTAACTGTAAATAGTGTAAATCTAGTCTTCTCCGGGTCTCGTTTACTGTATTCTTAATGATAGTCTACATAGAAACACTTAGTTTTTTTCTACATATTTCCATGTATATCGCAAAGAAAAAACACCTAAAAAGGCCTTTTTAGTGCCCGCTATCAAATAGACGTTATTTTATATGCAAAAAATTACAACTCATGTGGTATAATATAGCAATGAAACCTTTTCTCACTATGCATCCACCTTAATGTTTAATCATTCAAAAATACTCACGTCCTACCGACGGCGCCGTTCCTTGGGTTGCGGCCTCGTCCGATTCCACTGCCAATGGGGTTAAGCAAATCTTACAAGATTAGAAGCCTTTTCTCCCGAGTGATGCCAGTTTCAGTTAGGCTCGAGTATTCTAGTTTTAGCCCTTGAGTGATAAAGCGCCAAAAAATCTTATGCAGGTCCTGCCTCCCGAGGTTGAGATTTTCAGGCTTTGATTTTGAAGTGATTTTTGGAGGAAGCGCGCGGAGCGTACCGCTAGGTACGTGAGCACGGTGATGCCGAAAAGCATTCAAAAGCATGCCTGCAAAGGCAACCTCATCAGAAGGCGTATTTCTTCCGAGTTAATGCCAGTTTCAGTTAGGCTCGAGTATTCTAGTTTTAGCCCGATGCTCGTTGCATAACGCATGTTTTGGATGCGTGACTTTGTATTGGATTAACTCACTAGATCAACTCGCTCTAATGCTTCTCGGATCCGTTTTTCAGAAACGGGCTCCGGGGTACCTAATTCTTGGGCAAAGATAGAGACTTTGTATTCTTCAACCAACCAGCGGTAGGCTTCAAGCTCGCGTAGTTGGGCTGGTCCTAGTTCTGGGTCGCCTTTAAAGCGTTCATAGGTACTTACCCAGGGCGCTAGTAACTGCCAACGTTCATTGTCTTTAGCCGGGTTAAGGGCCCGTCGCTCAGCCCGTAGGTTAAGCGCCTTTAAATAACGCTCTAAATGAACCCACTGTGGATAAGGCGTATACCTTAAAAATCCTGGGTAAATTAACCGATTAAGCTCTTGAAAAAGATCTGCGGGTAAGCGACGGGTTTGGGCCATTTCTTGGCGCAACGCCAGAACTTTTGAGAGATTATCTACAATACGTAGCGGCAAGCCTCGTAGCTCTATACTAGCAGCCTTTACCCGGTCCCGAAAGCCTTGCTCCCGCATTGGCCACGGAATGATGATTTGAACAAAGTGACGCTTAATCGCCCCATAAACGGATTCCTTTAGTTCGGCCAAACTCCCCAGTGTTACATATGCGGCTGCCAAACGCTGGAGTACTCTTAAGTCTTTTTGGAAAACCTTAAAGTCTTCCATTAGCGTTTCATTTAGGAGTGCGCGGTACCCCTCGACACTGGCTCGTTGGGCTTCAATCTCTGTTCGAAAAAGCCGGAGCGCAATTACACCTTTAACGCACTCAAGTGCTGGATATGCGATAATGGCTACGCCTTCTAACGTCCCCAGTGGCACTTCACGTGGGATATCGCCAAAGGTCCAATCATATAGGGCCTCTTGCTCTAAACGTTTACAGGCCGCACCCCATAATTGTTTCCCTTTATCCGTTTCATGCATGGTTACTTTAAGTAACTTCAACTCTTCATGCAAAATAGATTCAAGCTCTTCCCAACAGCGGCTGACTGCAAGCAATCGATCTTGTGCTTTAACTGCCACACGGGGGCGTAAATAGTCCGAAGTCTCAGCTTGGTCCCAATCGCCATTCATCACCCGTACTTTATAATGCTTCCACAAATAATCTTTGAGCGCCTCCTTAAAAGAACCCTGTCCTGGCTTTAATGCTCCTGCAATCTTACTCGCTGTGTCCGCAATGGGGAAAAGATTTCGCCGTGCTTCTTTGGGCAATAAACGAAGCAACTCTTGTACATGCGCTTCACGGTAACCTGGCACTAGCCAGTCAAGAGTATCTGGCTTAAGCGAAGGGAAGTGTTCTAAATCGAGCGATAACGTTACTCCATCTTCTGGGCTGCCTGGCTCATAATGATAATGCAAGGCATGTGCTTTACCTCCAATATCAACTGTTTTAGGATAAGCGCGCTCATTTTCGCGGAAAAGATCTGGATCTATTAAATCTGCCTCAGTGGCTAAAAGATCTTGATCCCCTTTGCCTCTTACGCGTTGAAAGAGCTCTGCTACAGAAGAGATCCCTTCTATCCGTTCCGCATAAAACTTAAATAATAGGTCGGGTGTTGCCCATGCCCCGGGTAGCCTTAAGCGAATTTGCTGGTCTTCAACCGCTTCACGCAGTTGGCGATTATGGTCTAAGAATTTAAACCGTTCCAAAATAGTATCCCCCACCAGTGCTTCTCGGATAAATAACTCACAGGCTTTATCGGCATCAATTGCGCCATACCCCACTGTATTGGTCTGCAAAAGCAGCCCATGCAAATAGACTTTTTCTTTTATCAGTACGCGCCCTCTTTTGGCTTCCCAAAAGGGTTCCGTATAACTTCGCTTCACCATATGTGCCCCCAGTTCAGCCGCCCACTCAGGCTCAATTTTAGCGACTGTACGGGCAAAAAGCTGGGTGGTTTCCATCCATTCGCCACACATCATCCATAGAGGCGTCTTACTCGTATCCTTAGTTGGGTTAGGTGTTCCTTGGGCCTTGTCTCGCTTTTCTCTGCGGTCAAATAAGCCTGAACCGGGGAACAGCATTACTTTGCGGTTATGTGTTCCTTTATAATAATTCCCTTTTTCTTTTTCCGCTACATTGCCGAGTAACCCTACTAAGAGTGAACGGTGAATGGCCCGGTAATCTGCCTCTAATGTGCTGTCCCTAAAAAGGTTTAAATCTTTTAACGCTAAGGCCAATTGCTGATGCACATCTCGCCACTCGCGCATCCGTATATAGGATAAATAATGCTCTTTGCAAAACCGGCGTAATACGCGCTGGCTCATTTTCTCACAGGCCCCATGATAAGCCTTCCAAATATTAAGCAGCGTTAAAAAATCTGACTCGGGGTGGATGAAACGTCGATGGCAAGCATCTGCTTTATCCTGAAATTCAAAAGGCCGCTCTCGTGGGTCTTGTATGCTGAGAGCCGCTGCAATAATTAATACCTCGGCGGTTGCATGCTCTTTGCGGGCTTCAATCAACATGCGGCCCACTGTGGGGTCAACGGGTAGCCGGGCCAATTGCTCGCCAATCGGGGTCAACGTCCCCACGCCATCAAGCGCCCCTAAATCTTTTAAAAGCTTATAACCGGCCTTTACGGCCCGCTCTTCAGGAGGCTCCAGAAAGGGGAAGCTTTCTATATCGCCTAAGCGAAAGGCAATCATCCTTAAAATGACCTCGGCTAAATTACAGCGGCGAATTTCGGGTTCCGTATATTCATCCCGCGCAAGTAGATCTTTTTCATCGTAGAGACGAATACATATCCCTTCTGCAACCCGGCCTGCCCGGCCTTGTCGCTGCTTAGCAGAGCTTTGGGAATGAGGCTCTATCGGTAAACGCTGGGTACGTGTATGCGGACTATAACGACTAATTCGTACGAGCCCGGTATCGATAACATAGCGAATACCCGGAATTGTCAGAGAAGTCTCCGCAATATTAGTGGCTAAAATAATTTTTCGCGCTTGAGTTGGGGCAAAAATACGGTGCTGCTCAACTTGGCTTAAGCGGCCAAATAAAGGTAGGATGGTTGCCTTCCCTAAAGCGGTTTCCTCAAGCATTCCAGATAGTTCGCGGATATCCCGCTCCCCTGGCAAAAATATTAAAACATCCCCCGGTTTGCCATCTTGGCATATGATTTTAACGGCTTCTGCAGCGGCTTCGATGTAGCTGCCTTCACCGTCTTCATTGGCCTCGACCGGGCTATAAATAACATCGACCGGATAAGTGCGCCCTTCAATTGAGACTACAGGTGCCCCATCAAAAGCTTCAGAAAAGCGGGCCGTATCAATAGTTGCAGAGGTGAGAATGATTTTTAAATCTCGCCGCTTAGCCTTTAGTTGCCGCAAGTAACCAATTAAGAAGTCAATATTAAGGCTACGTTCATGCGCTTCATCTATAATAATCGCTTCATAAGCGCGTAGTAAAGGATCGGACTGTACTTCTGCCAGTAAGATCCCATCCGTCATGACTTGGATCCGTGTAGACCTATTTGTACGGTCATCAAAGCGCACTTTGCAGCCTACTTCATCTCCCATTCTTACTTTCAGCTCTTCGGCAATACGATCGGCCACACTGTAAGCGGCTACTCGGCGAGGCTGCGTGCATCCAATTTTTCCTTTTACGCCCAACCCGGCCTCTAGGCATAATTTGGGCAGTTGGGTTGTTTTCCCTGACCCTGTTTCCCCTGCTACGATGACCACGGAATTATCACGGATTAGCTTAATAATTTCCTCCCGACGGGCGGTAATAGGGAGGTCAGCTGGGTAGGTGATAACAGGAACCCAAGCTTCTTTACGATTATTAACACCTGCACTGTGATTGAGGTTTTCCATGACTTTTTTCCGATGGTGTTCGTTTCTGCCTATAAATGCAAGGAGGGGATTTTGTAATAAAATGCCTGGTCAGTTGACAGAATGCATGAGAACGCTTTAAGTCGCCAGATAATGACTATTTCGAAATCCAGGGAGCCCATTCAATTTGTCAATCGATACACTGGCCTTGTTGAAACAGAGGCGGTATATGGAGAAGCTTATTTGCGCTGGGCTTATGAAACCCGGTTAGGTGCATTTAGCCGCTGGGCTTTGCTGAAACGTCCTTTCTTCTCAAAATGGTATGGGTGGCGGATGAACCAGGCTAAAAGCCGCAAGCGGGTAGCCCCTTTTATCGAAAAATATGGGCTAGATGCAGCGGAATGGGCAGATGCCCCTGAAAGTTACGAATCGTTCAATTCGTTTTTTATCCGCGCATTAAAGCCGGAAGCTCGCCCCATTGCGCCCAATGATGGGGCGATTGTCTTTCCCGCAGATGGCAGGCACCTAGCATTTCCGGATGCTTCAAAAATCTCCCAAGTTTTTGTCAAGGGTCAACGTTTTGATATTAAGGCCTTCGTTAACGATGCAGCGCTAGCTAAAAATTATGAAGCAGGCAGCCTCTTGCTATCTCGCTTATGTCCGGTTGACTACCACCGTTTCCATTTTCCAGCTGCAGGGGTACCCAGCCCAGCCCGCATGATTGAAGGCCCGCTTTCGTCCGTAAACCCTATTGCCCTCAGAAAGCACCTCTCCATTTTTTGGGAAAATAAACGCGCCCTTACGATCCTCGATACCCCTAACCTGGGCCGCATTCTCTGCTTTGAAATTGGCGCTACCTGCGTTGGCAGTATTACCCAGAGTTATACCCCTAATGCACGAGTTGAAAAAGGGGCCGAAAAAGGCTACTTCCGTTTCGGAGGCTCTTCTACCTTACTTGTTTTTGAACCGGGCCGCATCACTTTCGAAGCTGATCTTTTGCAAGCCTCTGCAAAGGGACTGGAACTTTATGCAAAAATGGGCGATCAGGCAGGTAGGGGTGTTTAGGATAGTGAAATCAACTTAGTCTTTCGTTTTTTTAATTTGCTATACTAAAGTCGGGTAGGGTCCCTGCGCTTTTAGCGCGAGCCATAATATCGGCTTCTGCTTTGCGCATGAGCAAGCGTTCTGTCTCTTCAATATCGTCTAGGCCAGTTAAGTGTAGCCAGCCATGGATGAGATAGAGGGTGAGCTCTTCTTGAAGTGTTTGCCCGTGAATCGTGGCATTGGCCAAGGCATGGTCTACTGATACGCAGATTTCGCCGGCAAAGTCCATTGTAGGGTCTCCAAGGAAGGTAATAACATCTGTTGGAGTAGGATCGTCTAAATATTCCTCATGCAGCTCTGCAATGACTTCGTCATTGATAAATACAACCGAGAGCTCTCCTGCCGGGATAGGGTAGTCGGTTAGGCTTTCTAAAAAGCGAAAGAAGGCCGTAAGGGAAGCCTCTGTATATTGAAGGCCAGGGTAGGCGTTATTAAGATCTAAAATATGAGACTGATGCATGATGCTTGGCTTTATGAGTTTTTGGTCGGTTGTCATTCCTCGAGTACTAATGTACACTCGTCACTCCGTCCTACAAATTCCTCAAAATCCAAGCATTCTGCAATCAGTCTTTTAATAGTCAAAGAGATCTTTATGAGTTTTTTGAGACCACTGTCATAATGCATGCTTTTGAGCGCTTACGTTGTTGTCACTTTCTCGAGTGCTTGAGCACACTCGGTCGCTTCGCCTAGTAATCATCTCAAAATCAAAGCATTATAACAGTGGTCTTTTTATAATTTCGAAAGTTTAAAAATTGAAGTTTTATGGGCTGTGTGTACGCATGTACTTGTGTGCATCTTTGTTGCTTCGTCCTGTAATAATTGCTTCGACTATTAATGCTCGGACGATGTATTTTTTGAACTTGGGTATTCTATGCGGGAGTGGAACATGTTGAGCAAGGTAAAGGCGAAGCTCTTTTTTAAATTGCTCAATTCTTTAAAAGTGAGGGGGCAGTTATCTAATTGATGGTGGGCGAGGCGGTCTTCAAAAATGCGTTCGACTAAGTCTTCCACGGTTTGAGGGGTGACTTTCTTTAAGCTGCGGCTGGCGGCTTCGATAGAGTCAGCAAAAAAGATAATGGCACTTTCTTTAAAGGCAGGCTTGGGGCCATCGTAGCGGTAGGTTGTTTCGTCTATATGTTCGGTTGAAGGAAAAGGATCCTGCGTTGAGCGGTTTTGCTGTAGAGCCTTTGAGTAAAAATATTGAATGAGGGTAGTGCCGTGGTGTTGCTCGATAACATCGATAATGAGCTTCGGTAATTTTGTTTCGCGGGCGATTTCTACCCCTTCTTTTACATGGTGCTTTATTACTAAAGCACTCATCGAGGGGGAGCGGCCTTGATGGGGGTTGAGGCCTTCTTGCTGGTTTTCTATAAAATATTCGGGCTTCACCATTTTGCCAATATCATGAAACAGGGCAGCGGCCCGACAGGCCAGAGGGCTTGCTCCAATTTCTGCAGCGGCTTTTTCTGCTAGATTGGCAACCATGAGGCTATGGTGGTACGTGCCAGGGGCGACCAATTGAAGGCGCCTGAGCAGGGGGTGGTTGAAGTCTGTAAGCTCTAGCAGGGTAATATCTGTCGTGAGTTTAAAGAGATGCTCGAGCAAAGGCAGTAACCCGATAACGATGATACCAGTGGCGATACCCGTTATGAGGGCTATGCCTATTTGCTCTGCCAAGACAGGCAGTGGGACTTCATCTAGCCCTAGGGCAGCTGCCCCTAAGGCTGCGGTAAGGCCTGCCAGGGCGCCTGCCCGAATAACGCGTGTACGCAAGCGTGCCCCGCAGGCAATGGCTACGCCGACAAAGCTAGATATGAGGTACAGGATGCAGCTCTCTAGGCCTTTCCCGTGCATGAGGGTGGTGAAGGTACTAGTTAAGAGCCCGAGAAGTAAGGCGGGCCCTCCTTCTAGCATGATGGCGATGAGCATAGGCCCCAAAGCAACAGGAGCGAGGTAAGGTAAGAGCGAGGCGATGCCTAAAGTATCTGCCACAAAAAGCAAATCTCCTAAAAAAAATAACAAACGAATAAAAGCTAAATTGAAGATGAGTACTAAGGCGCATAAAGCTAACTTCCGCGAAGATTTATTGATGATGGAGAAGCTAAAATTAACATGAATAATGGTTGCGAGCAGAAGAATGAGACTGAGGAGTAAATTATCTAGCAAGGCTGCGGAAAACCCATGGTAGCTATCTTCTTTGCTTTTCAAAGCTTGGGTATAGGCTAAGAGGCGCTCGTATTGCTCTTGTGTAACGATTCCGCCTGGTTCCAGGAGTGTAGCCCCGGCTTCGATATGGATGACGATGGGGGCTATTTGAGTGGCGACTTGATGAAGCTTTGCATTCCGCTGTGCAGGGTCAAAAACGAGATTGGGGGTTAAGGCATTTTTGAAAATGCGAAAGAGGGCGCTTGAGACTGTAGAGTCTACCTCTAAGACGCGAAGGTACCGCCTGAGGGCCAAAAAGGCTTCTTCCGGTGATTGTACGCTAGTGGTGCCCCGTTGACCTTCTATGTGAATAGAAATAAAGGTGGGCCGGTTAAGCTCACTGGGCAAGCTATGGGTATCGAGAATGCCGGCGGCTAAAATATCGCGCAAATAAAGGAGCGCTTCTTCTAGGGTTTGGGCACGGGCCTCTGTGTTAAGGGATAGGAGGCTTTCAATATCTTCTAGATGTAGGGCTAGGTTGTTGAGTGTATTAAACTGCTGCAAAAAAGTTTCTAGGCTTTGGGTGCGTAGGGTAAGGGAAAGGCTTGCAGTTTCTTTTTCCCATTGATTGAGGCCTTGGTTTAAGGCTAAAATACGTGTGCGAAAAAGTTGATAAGGCTCGAGCGTTAGTTTGTAGCAAGGGGCTACTTTTTGAGATTGTTCCTCGATTAAGCGCTTCCGCTGAACTTTGCTTTCGTAGCTAAAATGAACTTCGGCTATGACGCTATTTTGCGCAATTTGCCCGGGGAGGACGTGTAAGCCTACGGGGGATTGACCGGCAAAGCAGATAATGGCTATGAGGGCCGTAAACAGCAAAAAACCTAAGACGGATAAGATTTGCCCAGTTGTGATCCATTGACGCTTGGGGGCAATTTCCCCCATCCAGCGCATGCGCCAGGCGGCGGATGAATGATCTTTTTTCGAAATTTTTCGCTTAAACCAGGCCATATTGAATAAAAGAGCAGTTTACAACAATTTGATGAGCTCCGGCGAGAAAATAGACTGCTTGCGAGAAAGAGAGTTTTAGGGGGAGGGGGATGGGTTTATGAGAGCGTCTGCGATGGGGCGGAGACGTTCCCATAAATGGCTTAAGGCTTGAGGGAGAGTTTTTGTCTTCCCTATAACGGGCATAAAATTGGTATCCCCATTCCAGCGGGGGACGATGTGGATATGGAGGTGTTGGGGAATGCCTGCGCCTCCTGCTTGTCCTAAGTTTAGGCCAATATTGAAGCCTTCAGGCTTCATCGCGGTTGTAAGGATGGACTGGGCTTTGATGACGGTATCCAAGAGGTCCATACGTTCTTCTGCGGTTAAGTCAGCTAAATTTTGGATAGCGCGGTAGGGGACGGCGAGTAAGTGCCCCGCATTATAGGGGTAGATATTGAGCACCAAATAGCTATGAGGACCCCTGTAGAGAATATACACATCCTGATCGTTGGCGGCGTTGGGGATTTCTAAAAAAGGATTGCTGGTCTCATTTGAAGTTTTTTGGGCTTCGATATAGTCTAAGCGCCAGTAAGCGTGTAAAAATTCCATAATGAATGCTAATGATAGAGAAAATGTTGTTTTAGGCAATCTTTGAGAAGACCGCTTCAGACTGAATTGCTTTTGAGTTTTTGGTCGGTTGTCGCTCCTCAAGTACTATATGTACATCTGTCGCTCCGTCATACAAATTCTTCAAAATCAAAGCATTCTGAAATCGGTCTTTTATTTTAAAAAGCTATTATGCCGTGGGTTCTTTGAGCAAGGGCCTGTTATTTTAATTTTGCAGGCATGTTCTATATTCAATAGGATTTAAACATACCCTTGATTTTTAATTTAAGACCTATGGACCGACCTATCTCTCCTTCTGGTAAGAACCCCTCTCAGGCAGTGAACCTTCCGGTAAATGATCTTGCTGAAGCCGTTGATGAAGATTTGTTAGGGTTTGAAGACGTGAGTCTGAGTGAAGAGCCGGGGAGTGTTAACTTAAAGAGCGAACAGCCTTTTCCACTTGAAAAGGCTTCTTTCAAACCATTGATGAAACGTGAAGTAAGTAAGGGGAATCGTTGGTTTACGAAGGCCCGTTTATCTCATATTATTGAGGCTATTAATGCATGGATAAGAGGGGCTAAGACTTTTACGGTGAAGGGGGATTTAATGAAAGTGCTTTTCCCTCAAACACGTGGAACGGAAAAGCAGGCTGTGGTGGTGAAGGTAGACAATTTAGCCGATGCAAAGGATACTGATTACAAGGGCGATAGTATATTAGCTGACGCGCTTGGGTTTAAGAAGGCTCATTATGTGCCTATAAAAGGGGCATTATTTCCTGCGGATGGGATTAGTTTGGCGGATATTCAACAAGGGCATGGCCGGCATAATTGTTATTTTCTTTCGGCATTAGCTGCAATGATGGCCCAACCAGGAGGTTGCGAGCGCCTGCAGGGAATGATTAAAGAAGATGCGGCTACCGAAGGGAAAACGCCGACAGTTACGGTTCGCTTTCCTAGTGGGGAGGCTGTAACCGTTGATAAAACCCGGCTGTTAGATGATAGTGGGCATGATGCTTACTCTACGGGTGCCCCCTGGGTGGGGATAATGGAGAAAGCTTTTCATGCGACGCTTTTGATGGGTAAGGATAATCAAAAAGAACATTTTTTTTCAGGGAAACAAGAAACAGGGGAAATAGACCGTCGTTCTGGGATAGATGGGTTGCTGCCTTTTATTAAAGATCCGACAATGGGAGAGGTGAGTGTGTTGCCAAACCTGGGCTCGAGTGATTTTGGTAGTCAATTAGTTGAGCTATTGAAGGAAGGAGCAAGTATTACCCTTGGTTCTTCAATTGGCGTTAAAGGGGCTATGGGCGCTGTTTTTAAGGGCCTAATGCCGGGCCATCAATATGCCGTCTTGGGAGAAGCTACCTATAAAGGAAAGATGGCCTTTGTTATTTATAACCCGTATGGAGCGGATACGCCTCCACTTTCGGGAGATCAGCCAGAGATTTCAGAGGGGAAAGCGTTAGGCGTTAAGCTTGAAGGGATGGGGAAGGGGTCGGGCTTATTTATTATTGAAGCAGACCAAATGCATCGTTATTTTATGGAGGCTACGTATATCAAAAGTCCTAAGGTTGTTGTCTCAAGTGAACTGCAGTAGGGTTATAACAAGGAGAGGTCGCATTTAATAATAAATGCGGCCTCTCCTTGTTATCCAGAACGATGGCTTAGTCGTTTAAGGGCTGCCAGGGTATATTAGGAGTGATAAGTTCTTGATGATTATCACTTAAAGGGGCTGAGCTGGAGTTGCTGTAGTTATCCGTATCGCCTAATACATCTACCGGGACTTGGAGTTCTGTAAAGCCAGGGGCATTGATGAAAAGGGTGCCATGTCCGGGCCGTCCGCCTTCTAGTGGGACGCTGATGCTGCGAGCACCACCGGGAAGGGTGGCCTCTGGCATGATGACGCCATCAGGGATATCAGTCGTGATGTCCAGGGGAATACCGCTCATAGGAGCTTCACTCCTGATCGAAAAAACGATTAAGGAACGTTCACCCGAGTTCATGAGTAGCCGTGTAGGTTGAGCGTGAATGGAAGCGGGGTCTATCCTGAAGGTGCCCATAGAAAGCTCTCCATTGCCTGTTTTGAGGATGACATTGTAGGTGTGGCTTGCAGGCAACACGGGGACGCGGAAGCTGAGAGCATTGGCGGAGTGGTAGAAGGTTTCCGCTTCGGTATCGTTAAAGGAAACGCGGTCAAACTTTGTAAAGCCGCGGCCTACAGCGCCGATAGTGGCCCCGACAGGGCCTCGTGAGGTTTCTAGTGAAATGACATAACGATTCGTCAGGGCAATGGTGTAAAGATCGCTCGTTTTTGAGTGAGGGCGAATGGTGCCATTGCGTTCGACATCGTAAGTAGCGATGACGTAGTACTTGGCTTCATTCCGCTCTTTGGGCATGCGATAGTCGTATTCAAAGATACGGGGATAAAGCGTGCTTTTTTCCATCCGATGGGTTTGCCCATCGATTACGATATCTAGCCGTAGATTTTTTTCGTCAATGGCAGGGTCTTTGATCTCTGCATCGACGGCGATGGTGTAGAGCCCTGAAGGGTTTTGCGGCATTTTTTGTGCCGTAAGGTTGGAGAGCGTAAGATCGCAACCGGAGAGGAGAAGGGAGGAGAGGCCTAGTGCTAGACCTGCGAATAAATGCCGTAATTGCATAGTAATAAATATAAGGAGGCCAAGACACTTAATGATTGTTTTGAGCTTCTGCAAGGTGAGACCGTTGTAGGATGACTGATTTATGAGTTTTTGGCCGGTTGACATTCCCCCTGTGCGTTAGAAAACGCATGCGCTGTGTCCTCTAAATTTCTTCAATACCTGTTTATCAGCGATGACCACCATGACCAGAATAAGCGTCGTTGTTATTATAATGGGGTTCGTTATTTTGATGATAGTTGGTATCATGGTCAATGGTGCAGGAGTCGCTTTTAATGACAACGGGGGGGGCATAAGGCTCGTAATAAGGATTCCCATAGGTAGGACCGTAGTAGCCTGGGCTATAATTATCGTGCAGATCTGTATTAACTTTTACATCGGAGCTGCTTTGGCAGCTGGTTAGAAGGGGTAGGAATGTAATGGCGACAAGGAGGGGGAAGGCTTTCATAAATAGGGGAAAGCATACAGGATAGTGAGCTATAAGGTAGTTTGCAAGCATGAGGCGATTATAGGGTATCGGTTTTTTGGATGATTAAGATCGCCAGGGTATAAGCTTTTTTTCATAAAACTGGTTTATTCATGACAGATGAACAATCATGGGCTGTGGCGGAGGTGTTTCAGGGGGTACCTTTGGGGCTCTATATGCATGTGCCTTTTTGTGCGACGGCTTGTTCTTTTTGTGCGTTTTATCAAGAACGGCCTCTTAGAGAATCGTTGGAGCGTTATTTGGCGGGGATGGAGGCGGAGCTTGCTTTATTGAAGTTTGAACGGCCTGTTTCGACAGTGTTTTGGGGAGGGGGGACCCCCGGGTTATTACCGGCAGAAGATTTGCTACGGCTAGGGGAAGCGATGTTAAAGGTGACGAAGGGCCCAACGCAGGAGTGGACGGTGGAGGTAGCCCCTTCTGTTATTAAGCCCGATAAACTAAAGGCCCTTAAGCAGCTGGGGGTGAGCCGTATCTCCATGGGGGTGCAGACGTTTAAAGCATCTCTCCTTGAGGCTTTGGGACGCCGGCATGGGCCAGCTCAAGTTTACCAAGCTTATGCATGGGCAAGGGAGGCGGGTTTTAAGAATATTAACCTGGACTTAATGTTTGCTTTGCCGGGGCAGAGTTTTGAGGACTGGAGGGAGGATTTAGAGCAGGCCTTGGCTTTAAACCCGGAGCATATTTCTACGTATTGTCTGACTTTTGAAGAGGATACCGCATTGTATGCTAAGCTGATGCGGGGTGAAACACGTAAACGCAGTGCGGATGAAGAGGCGGAGTTTTATTTAAAAACGTGGGAAATATTGAGAGCCGCGGGTTATGAGCAATATGAAGTATCTAACTTTGCACGCCCAGGATATGCATGCCAGCATAATGTTGATACATGGCGCATGGCGGAGTGGGTAGGGGTAGGGCCTTCTGCAGCTTCTCAATATGAGGGGTGGAGGTATCATAATGTGCCTTCTATCGATACGTGGCTTGGGGGATTGGCCTCGGGGAAGTTAGCGCATGGGGATAGGCATGCGTTATCGGTGGAAGGGGTAGCGGCCGATGCGCTAATTTTTGGCTTACGATTGAATGCAGGCGTTGATTTAGCTGGGCTTGGACAGCGTTTTCCTATGGTTACGGGTATGCCGGCTTTAGACGATTTCTTTAATAATTTAGCCAGTGAAGGACTTTTAGTATTTGAGGGAAGTTCTATAAAGCTGACGGATGCGGGCCGGTTGGTGGCAGATGGGATAGGGCTCCGGCTTTTAGAATACTTTGACCAAGACTGATGTAGAATGCATGTTTTTGAATGCTTTCAAGTATCACCGTGCTCACGTACTAAAACGTACGCTCCGCGCGCTTCCACTTGAAATCGCTTCAAAATCAAAGCATTCTGCAATCAGTCTTTAAATAAGCTGCTGAGATTAAGAAGTTAAAATCTTCTGTGTTTTTTTAACTTTCTAGATTATAAAGAGACCGTTGTTAGAGTATCTTAATTTTGAGGCACTCGAGGAACGACAACCGACCAAAAACTCGAAAGAAAGGCATTCTAATGGCGGTCTCAGAATAGCATTGAAGGAGGGAGCGTAAAAGCTCAGGCTGGGGGGACTTAAGTTCGCAAAATCTGATATTTTATGAAAAAAGCCATGATTGTGATCCCCGCGCGTTACGGCTCTACGCGCTTCCCTGGAAAGCCCCTTGCTTCTATAGCGGGGAAGACGATGCTTGAACGAGTAGTTGAAATAGCGCTTGAAGCGGCAGAGAATTGCCCAGGGACAGGCGTATTGGTGGCAACCGATGATAAGCGGATTTTTGAGCATGCGCTTCACCTAGGAGTGAGTGCGGCGATGACCCCTGCGAATTGCTTGACGGGGACTGACCGAGTGTATGAAGCCCTTAAAAGCTTGGCTCCGAAAGATCGACCAGAGGTGGTGATTAACTTCCAAGGGGATGCGCCTTTAACTTCGCCTAGTTATTTAGAGGCTTTGATTATTGCTTTTCAAATGGATAGCAGTCTTGAAGCAGTTACACCGGCTGTACGCTTAAACTGGGAAGCTTTAGATCGCTTTCGAATGGGGAAAGAGGTAACGCCTTTTAGCGGGACGACAGTTACGATGGATGCGCGTGGGAGGGCTTTATGGTTTTCTAAAACGATCATCCCGGCTATTCGCAATGAAAATCGGAAAGAGCCTTTTTCGCCGGTTTACCGTCATATTGGTCTTTATGGGTATCGGTGGAAATTTTTGGAGGCTTTTGTTAATTGGCCAGAAGGGCGTTATGAGCAGATTGAAGGCTTGGAGCAGCTACGTATTTTGGAACGTGGGCATCCGCTGTATGTGATTGAGGTGAGCGGTACGGGGGATGAAATGGGGATTGATACGCCTGAAGATTTGCGACGGGCCACGGCTTTTTTAGAAAGAGCGGCTCGGCCGAATATCGTTTTAGCAGAGCCTAAAAAAAGGGGCAGTAAGCCTATTGCCAAAACAAAAAAGAAGGTAGAGCTTGTGGCGGCTTTAAAGGAAGAGAGCCGTCCTGAGAAAGCAGCAATTAAGAGGGTCTTAAAGAAAGCCGTTGAAGCTGCAGCAGAAAGCACGGTTTTTACAAAAAAGGGAGCCAACGCAAAGCTTAAATAAGCGAAGATGAACCCAACCCGGTTAATTATTGTACGTCATGGCAATACTTTCTTGCCAGGGGAGGCGCCTCGTCGCGTGGGCGGGCGTACGGATTTGCCCCTTGTGCCGTCTGGAGTAGCGCAGGCGCAGGCACTGGGACTTTATTTAAAGGCTATTGGAGTTAGCCCACGGGTAATTTTTGCAGGCCCTTTGAAGCGGACGAGGGAGACAGCGGCCTGGATCCAGTGTAGTGGGGGCTTTGGAGCGGCTATTGAAATAGAAGATGCTTTAAGAGAATTAGATTATGGTCCTGATGAAAACCAAGTTGAATCGGCCGTAGAAGCACGTTTAGGCAAAGCAGCGTTAACTGATTGGGAAGAGCAGGCGATTATTCCAAATGGTTGGCAGGTGGACGCAGATAGTCTCCTTGATATGTGGGGAGCTTTGGGGCAAAGGGCGCTCAAGGATTATGCAGGGCAAGACGTGCTGGTTGTAACAAGTAATGGAGTTGCCCGGTTTGCTGCGGCTTTAGTAGGGGGGCTTACATCTTTGAGTGAAGCCTATGGACTGAAATTGGCGACGGGGGCGTATGGCATCTTTGAAGCGCAAGAGGCCGGACCGTGGCAAGTACAAGTATGGAATAAGCGGCCCTGAGACGGTTGCGGAATGCATGCTTTTCAGCCTTTACTGCGTTCGTCGTGCTCACGTACTAAAACGTACGCTCCGCGCGTCTCGCTCGTAATCATCTGAAAATTAAAGCATTCTGAGACCGCTGGATAATGCATTTCTTTTGAGTTTTTGGTCGGTTTTCGCTCTTCGAGTAGCGCATGTGCACTCGTCGCTTCGCCCTACAAACTCCTCAAAATCAAAGCATTCTGCATGCTGTCTAAGCGTCTGCTAGCGTTAAATCCGGCTGAAAGGAGACGGTAAGGCGGTATTGCTGCCCGGGGCGCATGACGAGGGGATGATCCCGCATCAAGGTCTGGATATAATGGATTTTGCCGTAATAGGTGCGGTAGGCAGTGTCGTCTGAAACGACGTGGGTGTCTTGCCAGACGGCTTGGAAGTCGTCCTTTTCTACCATGGCGCGTAAGCTTTCGTCACCTAATGCAAAAGTGGTGCCTATCCGATATTGGCTATGAGGGACGGAAAGGGCCATCATGTACCGGAAGGAATCGAGCTGAATTTGGTTTTTGACCGTAAAGATGAATTCGCTGGTGATTTTATCGCCTTGAAAAGTCCAAGACACTTTGCAGCTGCCGAGCCCGGGGACGATTTTTTCGTCTTTGGTAATGAGCTCTGGTTGCTCGTAACGGAAGGAGAGGGCGTTTTTTAGCCCAAGCTGTGTCGTGCAACGGATCCCATAAAATGAGGGGATGATGACATGCTCGCCAAAGGTGAGCTCTGGCATTAAGATGGGCATGTACTTGCCGACGGGCCAATCGAAAATACCTGGAGCATGGGGGAAGGCAAGCGAGTCTGACGTATTTTGTGTGCCGGAGCTTACGAGGGGAAGCTGAATGTGAAGGCCACTGACGGAGTCTTGATACAAGAAAAGGCCTTGTTCTCGGAA
>JANYEO010000232.1 GCA_025363025.1 Opitutia bacterium | reverse complement strand
TCAAAAGCCCCTTGCGATTACAGTATGGGCCGATGGCGCAAACCGCACCCAAGATGCCAGCCTATGGCTCAAGGCTTATACATGGGGCCGTTTAATAAAAAACACACCCTTAGCTCCATTACCTACGTCTACCCAAGATGACCCCTTAAAAAATATATGGCCCCTCTTGGCCCATACTCCAGCAGACGCTTTTTTGCCCCTTTCAGCCCTCAAAGACTCCCCCGTTTTAACCGAAAGCCCTCAGATAGCCTTCCTGGGCGTTTTAGAAGCCCTACGGTTAAACGATCTTTCTACAGCCGCAGTCCTCCTTCAATCTCCCGCGCTCACCGCACGGCCCTCCATAGCCCCCCTCTCTCAGGCCATTCTCAATGCCTACGTCGGGTTAAAAATAGGGCAAGCATTCCCATTAGCCCGGCAACTCTATCCCTTCAAAGACACGATTGATCACACGCCCAACCTCCCTTCAACTCTCAAAGGCTTTCTCACTCTTTCGAATGATTATGCCAATACAAAAGGAGAAGCTTCCCCCTCATTTGCCCCCGAAGCCGCCCAATTTTTCACGAGCGAAGCCTGCTTGCCTATCCTCATAGCTTTAGCAGGTCTTCCTGCCGCCGCCATTCGCTTAAACCCTCATCTAGCCTTTAGCCCAACCATGCATAGCGAAGCCGCTTACGCTTATGCCCAAGCCTTAAAGGCAGAAGCTGGCCCAGCAGCAGTCTGGGCTTTTATTCCAGAAACAGGGGCCACTCCTTCCTTAGAGATTTTCCGCGCTCAATGCGGCCTGGCAGATACCTCAACCCGCAAAGCCGCCCTAGCCTTTCTCTCAACATTAACTACTCACCCCTTGGTAGGCACACAAGCCAGCTACCTGCAAGTTACAGCCGCCCTAGAAGATAAAGACCCTATAGCTGCAGAAGCTATTCTTCTAGCCACACCTACCTTAAGCGCATCACTCGAAGGTCAACTCGCCTTTGCCGAATGCGCCCTTTTGCAAAATAATCCTGATTTAGCCGAAAGCCGCTACCTTCCCCTAGCCAACGCTTCCCCTCAAGCAGCGGAGTTCCTATGCCTACGCGCAGCAGAAAAGGCCGATTGGCTTCAAGTCGTCCACTACCTTCAAATGCTCGTTAATGTCTATCCAGATCGCTCAGACTACCGCACGGCCCTTGGGGAAGCTTTAAAGAAAGCCAGCCCGGCCTCCACTACTCCTGCATAACAAACATGCCCTCTCCCTCTTCTCGCCCTCGCCCTTCATGGCTTTTTTGGAGCGTCTGCGCCGCAGCCCTTGGCCTCCTAGTACTCGAAAGCCGCTATACCCCTCCTGGTGTTTCAGAAACCCGGTTAAACTCCCTCCCCCTCAGTGGCCCCGGTTTTATCGGTCACAATATTGCCTTTAATACTGCAGAGGTCGCCTTCATAGGCCCCGCTCATGCCCTCAAGCGCTCGTACAATTTATCAGGCATCCCCACTACTATTATTTTAATCGATGGCACCCTCAATCGCCACGCCGTTCATGATCCCTCTTATTGCTACAAAGGCATGGGGTATACAATTTTAAAAGAAGAGGCTCTCCCCATTAACGGAGGCCACGGCCGCTTGTTAAAACTTGATAAAGCTGGTGAACACCGCACCGTCGCCTTCTGGTTTACAGATGGCCACACACATCATGCCTCACTCCCCTTATATATACTTCAAACCGCCTTACACCGCCTCACTTTCGGCCTTATGGGGGAGCCTCCTCTCCTTGTCATGGTAGAGCCCGCCTCATCTACCCCCTTAAACTGGTCTACCTACTTACAAAAATTCCCCGCCCTAACACACTTATAAAGCGCAATACTTAAATATACAAAAAAAGCGCCCCATATAACATGAGGCGCTTTTTTATATGCTTAAAACAGCTTTAGCTGCCAATCAGCAATTGATCATTGTCTAATGCGTCCAACTCAGCATCAAGATCAAATTCATCCATGAAGTCATCTTTATGCTCATCATAACACGCGGTAAAGGCCTTACCTGCGAGGGCATCATCCAAATGCATAGTCACTTTGTCATCCATTAAAAGAGGACAAAGAACCGCCTTATTATTATTCAAAAACTCCACAAATTTAGGATCAGCCTGCCACTCATGTAAGACATCAACGAACAAACCTTTATCTAAACGCGACGCCAAGTTCACAAGCGTCGAAGTAGGCTTGTTATCCAAACTAGCTTCACCTTGCCATTTAGTACTATCGATATATTTTTGAACTAAATAAGCAGGAACTTCAACTTCATCAGGTAAAGTGCAACAAGTATATCCGGAGTGTGTCCTCTTAACAGACGCTTTAACGTCATTGCAATAGCTTTGCGCATCAACACATTTTCCTTCTTTAGCTAACCATGCTTTATTTTCATCCGTTGCAAAGTCATGCTTAAATGCATTTATTCGTTCACTCAGATTAACGCCATAGTTATACACGGGATAAGTAAACACAGTCATCATTAAGCGCTGAGATAACTCTTTGGCATCATCAGCTTCAGATAACTCA
>JANYEO010000220.1 GCA_025363025.1 Opitutia bacterium | reverse complement strand
GGTCCAAGCGGGAGGACTGTGCTGGCTTTGGTTTACATATTAAACCGGGTGCACAACGGTTCTCTACCGCCAAACCTCGTGCTGCAATTGTGGCAACGAAAGACGTGTCTCTCTGGCCTCTCCCAGCGGAGTACACCTCACCAGACATGGCGGCATGCCTCTGGAAAACTGGATCAACCAGCTTCCCAGAGATTGTCCTGGCTTGGGTGTACATGGATGGCACTACAGCTACAATCTCTCCGGAGCTTGAGCGGTTGGCCGCCTACTGCGAGATGCTTAATCTCCCCTGCATCATAGGTGCAGATACTAATTCACACAGTGTACTGTGGGGATGTGAAATAAACGACTCAAGAGGGGATGATGTGGAAGCCTTCTTGGCTCACAACGACCTCTGTGTACTGAATGTAGGCAATACGCCAACGTTTCAAACAATAC
The DNA here is from genome assembly GCA_025363025.1 of Opitutia bacterium. Lineage (GTDB taxonomy): Bacteria > Verrucomicrobiota > Verrucomicrobiia > Opitutales > JANYEO01 > JANYEO01. The sequence continues at coordinate 3,418 of JANYEO010000220.1, read as the reverse complement.
GGGCCAAGTCGATCATAGACGTCACAATGGCACATCACATATTATATAACCATATCACTGATTGGAATGTTGATATGACAGACTCTTTGTCAGATCACAGGTGCATCACCTTTCAGATAGACATCACTCCGCCCACAGCCCATCTAGTGAAGAACTGGAGGCGTACGGATTGGAACAAAGTACAGCTACGGCTTCAACAACTGAATCTACAGTGGACAAACCCAGACAACTGGTGCGAGTCCGGACTGGATTTGGAGGTCAAAACTTTCTCTGCCCTTATACGCAATTGTGCAGATAAATGTACTCCATCATTTATTCCTAAGCTACGGCTGAAGGGAAACACATGGTGAAACTCTGAGCTCACCGCCCAGCGGAAAGAGGTCAAGAATACACACAGACTCTGGAAAGTAACTGGCAGCGAAGAGAGTCACCGCTCTTACGTTGATGCCAGGCACTCCATGAGAGACGTTCTACGCCGGGCTAAGGTTTCCTCCTGGCAAGCATTCTGCTCGGAAGCAGGGTCCTTCGAGACTGGTTGCTCAAAGACCCTCTCCAAATTGAATCAAATTATACAAAGACGCACAAACCAGACACTAGGTCTGCTCCGCAGGTCCGATCAGGGCATGGCGGACAGTCCTGAAGAGTCCATTGAGATTCTTCTCAGGGAGCACTTCCCAGGAAGTGTTGGCCCCGGTGACATTCCAAAACCACAAACCTACACTTCTCCTAAGAACTGGGCTGAATACGCCTGGCTCTCAGAAGATAAAATACGACGGGCGATTTCCCAATTTCTCCCGTACAAAACCGCTGGGATAGACCAGATCAAACCAATAGCCTTACAACACCTTCCTCCTGGCTGCGTATCCAGACTGAAGATGTTATTTATCGCCAGCATGGAACTGAAATATGTCCCAAAAGAATGGCGCATAAGCAAAGCCATCTTTATACCCAAAGCGGGAAAAGATGACTACTCCCAACCACGAGCATGGAGACCCATCTCACTGATGTCTTTCCTGTTCAAAACACTGGAACGGCTAATCCTTTGGCACCTGGAGGAGACCGTCCTAAAAGACTGCTCAATACACAAAAACCAACATGCCTTCCGTAAAGGGAGATCTACAGAGTCTGCCCTGAGCGACATAGTGGATCACCTCGAGAGCTCTACCCTTCGTGGGGGTACTGCAATCGGGGTCTTTCTCGATATAGAAGGAGCCTTTGATAACCTGCTTCCAGCAGGGGTTATTCAGAGCTTACAAAAACGAAAAACTCCTGAACATCTCATCCAGTGGTTCCAAAACTACCTGGTCTCCAGGTATGTAGCGGTAGACTACAAGGGGGTGAATGCTATACGCAGACTGGTCAAGGGCACCCCGCAAGGGGGGGTCCTGTCCCCAGTCTTGTGGAACCTAGCCTTCGACGAAGTTCTCTCGATGGTAGAAGGTACGGCTATTAAAGCCTTTGGGTACGCGGACGACTTGGCTCTTGTAGGGAGAGGTCCGGACCCAACCACCAATATATCCCAAATACAAATAGTACTGGACAGAGTAACAGCCTGGGGTCAATCCCAGGGCCTGAAATTCAGTCCCAGTAAATCGGTGGCCGTAGCGTTCACACGCAAAATGACCCCAATACAGGCCAAACTCAGGCTTAACGGAATATCCCTGAACTGGAGTAAAACCGTCAAGTATCTCGGGGTGACGCTGGATGACCGCCTGGTGTGGTCCGCGCACCTTGATGATAAGATCAAAAACGCCAAAAGGCTGCTGTTTAAATACAAGCAGATTGTTGGAACTGAATTTGGTCCCCAACCAAAATTCATGAGATGGATGTACCTCGGTATTGTCCGTCCCGCACTCATGTATGGCGCTGTGGTCTGGTGGAGGGCCGCCTCCACGAGCTTAAAGCGCCAGCATGCACTAACAAAAATAAACAGATTGGCCCTACTGACATTCAGTTCCGTCCGTCGTAGTTCCCCGACAATCGGACTGGAAGCCATGGGGTATGTTCCTCCTCTCGACCTAGTCTTTGAGGGGGAAGCTATCAAATCCTGGCTCCGCATCCGGGATGTCCGGCCCACGGTCATCTGGAACGGAGTTGGTGAGGGAAAGGGGCGGGGTCACCGCTTCGAACTTACAAAACTAACTAGTAAATACAACATCCCGGACTATGTCCAGGATACTATACCACTCCACCACAAGTGGAATAGGTACTACCGAACAAACCTAGACCCCCAAAACGGTACTCCCTTCCAGGGCCCGGTTCTGTGTTACACAGCAGGGTCCAAGCGGGAGGACTGTGCTGGCTCTGGTTTACATATTAAAATTCACAATCAGCTGGTAGCGCAAGAGGCTGTCCCTCTGGGACGAGTTCCAACGCTCTTCCAAGCTGAAATCATTGCCATAATGAGGGCGGCAGAAATGCTCCTCCAGTACTCTAACCAAGGACAAATCATAATTCACACGACCTCCAAGGCGGCTGTCACAGCACTTGAAAGTCCAACCTTTACATCAAAAACCGTCCTCGCCACATCGATGGCGTTGGATGAACTGGCCAGGGCCAGCCCAGCTCAGCTGGTGCTAACCTGGGCCAGACCAACTACCACAGTCAAGGGAATAGATTCGGCTATTCGCCTTGCCCAACAATCAACAACACTATTGCCAAGGGAAGGCGGCCAGGTTGTTCCGGCCCCAAAATCCTTTGTAAACCAACACTTCCGCAATATACTTCATCAAAAGTGGAACTCCCGATGGAACTCCGAGTCCAGCGCGAGGCAGAGCCACTTGTTCTGGCCCACTATTGATGAAAAGAGATCCAATCTCCTACTGCGCAGTGATCGCGATGAATATGGCTCATTTATTCGTTTGTTCACTGGGCACAACAACCTAAACAGACACCGGGCTCTCACTGGAGAGACCGAGGAGGATGAGTGTCGCCTCTGCCAAGAGGACGAGGAATCATCCGAACACGTACTATGCAATTGCATCGACATATCCACAGGCAGACAAAGAGCCACTGGCCACTTCTTCCTGTCCGAGCCTCGCCAACTCGCTCAGGTACCTCTCGACGGCACTCGACGGCTCATCTCATTGATCCGTCACCGCCTGAAAGAAGAGGGGTTAGAAAAAATTTGAGGTTAAGAGTCCAAATCGAGTGGGATAAACTCAGTTTTTGAGTTCCTAGCGATGAGATTGACCCTATGGTCTCTCTCAAAGCGACTCCTAACAAACAAAAAAAAAACAAGAGCTCCTTTGAAGAAAGTGCATAACACAAAATTGTCTTGAAATCTTTTTCTGCTATGATTAAAGCTATTGTTTGTACATTTTGGACAAATTTTAAAAATTGTGTCGTTCATGAGGTTCCACATGTCCTGGCATCATTTTAAGCATCGGCGGCGGCGGCAGCATCACTTTAAGCATCG
>JANYEO010000183.1 GCA_025363025.1 Opitutia bacterium | reverse complement strand
GTTTGGCCTGATGGGCGCACCCCGCAAAAAACAAGGCGGAAGCGCTGGCTAATAAAAGACAGTGGAGCGTGGTACGGTGGGTGATCATAAAAAAGAGGGTTTAAATGTATTTCAAAAGAGTGCTGCCCCAAGTAAGTCCGGCTCCAAAAGCGACTAAGAGGACATAGTCTCCTTTTTGCCAATCATAAGCTTTTCGGGCTTCATCAAGGGCCAGAGGGATGGAAGCAGCTGAGGTGTTGCCGTAATGATGCAGGTTAATGAAAAAGCGGTCAAGGGGAAGGTCAAATCCTTTTGCCAAGGCTTCAATAATGCGGACATTTGCCTGGTGCGGGATGATTACTTTGATGTCTGCTGGGGTTAGCCCATGGCGTGCGAGAAGGGTCTGGGCCACCTGTCCCATGACGCGCACCGCTTGTTTAAATACTTCCCGGCCATTCATTTTGACGTATTGCAAATGGGCTTCCAGTGTCTGGGGGGAACTTGGGCAAGCTGTCCCGCCCGCGGGGATACAGAGAATATCTGCATTGGCTCCATCTGCTCCGATAAGGGTATCTATAATTTCAAAGCCACTTTTATTTTCACGGGAAATAATAGCGGCTCCTGCGCCATCTCCAAATAAAACACAAGTCGTGCGGTCCTGCCAGTCGACAATAGCAGAGAATTTTTCTGCTCCAATAATGAGGGCGTGTCGATAGGGTCCACGTTCTAAGAGGGCCGCTGCTGTTTCCAGGATATATAAAAAGCCGGTACAGGCGGCCGAAATATCAAAAGCGGCAATAGGTTGAAGCCCGAGTTTAGTTTGTACAAGGCAAGCCGTAGCCGGAAAGGGCTGGTCAGGCGTTACCGTAGCGACGATTAGCAGGTCAATATCCTCTTTTGTGAGGCCGGCATCTGTTATGGCACGTAGGGCTGCTTGTACCGCTAAGTCGCTGGTGGCTTCACCAGGTGCGGCAATCCGTCTTTCGGTAATGCCACTGCGGGTGCGGATCCATTCGTCAGAGGTGTCAACGATTTGGGCCAAGTCTTCATTGGTCACCAATCGCTCAGGCACATAAGAGCCCGTGCCTTGTATAAATAGTGAGGGACGACGGGTTTCCATGTTTAAGTCAATGGCTCCTCGTTCGACGGCTCATTACTGGGGGCCTCTGGGGCCTCTAGCCGTTCATTGGTTAACTGGATGTCCCTTAGTACCTGATCGGTTAAATCGTATTGGATAATTTCGAGGGCGATGCGCATCGCACTGAGGAGGGCCCAGCGGCTACTAGAGCCATGGGTTTTGAGTACATGTCCTTTTAAGCCGAGCAAAGGGGCCCCCGCATAATTATCAGGGTTCAAGTGGGCTTTGACTGCGTTAAAAGCGGGTTTTGCGAGGAGGGCTCCCAGTTTGCGGTTCCAGCTTTGACCGAGCTCTTTTTTTAGCGTGCCCATAATCATCCGAAATAAGCCTTCGCAGGATTTGAGGACAACATTACCTAGGAAGCCGTCGCAAACGACCACATCTACCTCATCTCCAAACATATCAAAGCCTTCGATGGGGCCTAGATAATGGATAATGCCATCCATTTTTTTGAGAAGGGCATGAGTTTCGTTAATGAGATCGTTCCCTTTGCCCTCTTCTGTTCCAATGGTGAGGAGGCCAACGCGCGGGCACTCTACTTTTAAAGCCAAGCGGCAATAGTGAGAACCTAAGACAGCATTATGGGCTAAATGCAGGGGCTTAGCTTCAGGGTTGGCTCCGGCGTCGATTAAAACAAAATTCCCCTCATTGGAGGGCCAAATAGTGCCGAGGGCCGGACGGTCAATCCCTTCTAGCGGACGTAACTTTAGGGTGCTTCCCGCCATAAGGCTTCCGGTATTTCCTTGGCTGACAAGGGCTTGGGCTTGCCCCGCTTTTACAAGTTCGATGCCTCGAAACATGGAGGCATCTTTCTTTTGTTTTAAGCTTTGAATGGCTTTTTCGCCCATCTCGACTACCTGCGAGGCATGGTAAAGGCGAAGACGTGGGTGCTCAGCTAACCCCGCTTCAGTTAAGAGCGGTCGCAAGATAGCATCCTGACCTACGAGGATCAGCTCTTCTAGTTGAGGAAGTTCTTCTAGTGCAAGCGCTACGGCTGCAACGACTTCTGCAGGGCCATGGTCCCCCCCCATCGCATCCAGTGCGACAGAGCGGCGGCTAGGCCCCGTAGGCGTAAGCATATCAGCAGCAGGTGTTTATTAAAAACGAAGAGGCCTTTTTAGGCAAAAGACCACAGGAAGGGCATTTTACCCTGTCACTGCTACTAGAGGCGGTTTAAGCCTCTGTATCCAAGACCTGGCGGCCTCGGTACATACCATTTGCGGGATTAACCCGATGTGGTATAAAGCGGCTACCATCAGCATCTAATGAAAGCTGAGGTGCTTTGTAGCGGTTGGCCCCACGACGAGCACGGCTACGACGCTTGGATTGTTTGCGTTTTGGTTCAGGCATGGCAGAAAATTTTAAAAATAACCTCCTCGCCTCAGGATCCTTCAGCGAGCAGAGGGGGTAGTGTAGGAAGTAATTTTATCCCGTCAAGTCGAGACCGCTTACAATAATGCCTTTCTTTTGAGTTTTTGGTCGGTTGTCGTTCCTCAAGTACCGTATGTACATTCGTCACTTCGTCCTACAAATTCCTCAAAATCAAAGCATTCTGTAAGCGGTCTCTAAATAATCCGCTGAGGTTGAAAAATTGAAATTATCATGCTTTTTTATTGAGTATCACTGCGAATATCAAAGCAGCTAACATTAAGCGATAATAGGCAAAAACTTTGAGGTTATGGCGGCTCAAGTATCCAATCAGCCATTTGACTGCGATAAAAGCTGTAACTGTTGTTACCGCAAATCCCAGGATAAAAGGGCCCAGGTCAAAAGCGTCTAAGATTACTTTCCCTGTTGAGAATAGTTTGTAGCTTGATGCTGCTATCAATGTTATAAATCCTAGAAGAAAGCTAAAGTAAGCCGATTCCGCTCGGGAAAGCCCAACAACCATGCCGCCCATCATGGTCGCAAGGGATCGACTCGTCCCCGGCCATAAAGCAAGGCATTGCAAGCAGCCAATTAAAAAGGCCTCTTTGGGTTTTAAAGATAAAAAAGAGCGGCCTGTATGATTGGGTAGCCGTTTCTCAATTATCAAAATAAGGATACCCCCTGCTGCTAGGGCACAGGCAATCGCGGTGAGGTTAAATAAATGGAGCTCCACCCAATGGCCTAGTAAAAGCCCTAGGATTGCTGCTGGGATAAAGGCCAGAATGAGGTTAATGCCCAGGCGTTTACCAGCTGGGTCTTGTCCTACAAAACCGAGGAGTATGCGGACGAGGTTTTTCCAGCACAGCAAGAGGACGGCCAAAATGGCACCCCCTTGAATAGCAATAAGGTATGTATTGGTGGCTTCAACTAACGTAAAGGGTTTTATTTCTCCGTGAACTTGGTGCAGGAGTGGGGTTCCATCTTTAGCAATCAAAGGGGTCTCTTCATCTAGCCCTAGGGCGTGGTTGAGGAGAATCAAATGCCCAGTTGAGGAGATAGGTAAATATTCCGTGATCCCTTCAACTAGTCCTAGTAGAGTGGCTTCTGTATAAGTGAGGACTGTTTCTGCTTGAGTTAACGGAGTGCTTAAAAAGTGACAGTAAAGGAGCGTCAGGGTAGTAATTAAACGGCGCATAAAAGTTAGGGTGTTTACTAAGGGGCAAAGTGTATGCGGTAATACCCCATGGGTTCAAGCCGGGAAGCATGGGGTACTAAGGCTTGCAACGCATTGTCCGTTTCAGGCGAGGGGGTACTGGATTCACGTAGCGGGGGCCCAATTAAAAGGCCATTTTCTAGGTGGACTAAGTATGATACAGGTTGCCAAAGGGTTCCTGTTAAAGGGGCAGGGGTTTGTAGCGCCACAGGGGTTGTACTGGGGAAATCGCTCGGCTTGGCTCCATAGGTCCATACCTGAGGTTGTATGGGGGTCGTTATGGTTAACCGTGGGGCTTCTCCAAAACAAGTTAAGAGGGCCAGTAAGGGCTGTTCATCTGCGCGGGTCCATGCAGCGGTGGTTAGGGGGGCAAGGTTTAATACAAAGGGCCTGTCAAGGGCTAGCATGGGGGGGAGGGGCACGCTAAGCGGCGCATAAATAGGGGGCACTTGAAGGGTAGCAGTGAGGGGGAGGAAGAGGATTTCGGAATCAAAAATCATCGCCTGTTCGTCAACACAGCGCGCGGTTGTGTTGGTAGAGAGCCCCCAGTAGGTAATAAAAGGCGAAGGAAAAGTGTTAAAGTCGGGTAAATGGGGGCGCTTTGCTGGTAAAGCTAAGTAGAAGCCTAAAAACAAGCCCATAGCGATAACAGTGGGCAAGAAATAAGTTTTCACCAAACTTTTCATGTTACTGAAAGAGTGTAGGGGCTTCCGGTAGAGGGAGGGTGGCTACTTGAATTTGGTCAAAGCCGCCTTCCCGTGCCAATTGGCATACCTGGAGAAAGGTCTGTAGGGGTGTGGCCTTGTCTCCTTTAAGCAGGAGCGTTGTCAATCCTTGGCCTTCGGGGCGTGCTGTTTTGAGGGCTTTGGCTAAAGTGGCTAATGTGAGGACGCGTCCTTCAAAAAAGAAAGTTCCATTTTGCCCAATAGTCAGCACCTTTGCGGTGGGAAGGCCTGCTTCAGCTGTGCTTGTCACCATGGGTAGGTCAATCGTTATCCCCGGTGCAAAAATAAAACGGCCTCCTAATAGGCTGAAGCCTAGGCCAATGAGGGCGACTCCCATCCACGCGGCTGAGGTAAAGCGTAGCCTATCAGGCCGCAATTGCGATAGCAGGCCTAAGGGGCTTACGAGGTTGGAGGAGCCTTTATGCATCAGCTTCGGCATTTTTGATAGAGAGCTCTGTCATAATCGTTGTATCTTCAGGGGCTTCAATACCTACGAGTAGAAACTGGAGGATGTCACTGCCTGCCCACTCAATGTCGTATACAATCGCCCGCACGCGTCCTTTTAAGAAGTGGTGCCCAATGTAGGCCGCAATAGAGAGCACAAGACCCAAAATTAAACATATTAGGGCATCGATAACATCTGTAGCAAAAAGAGCGGCTTGCGCATACGGGCCTGCAGCTTGCATTTTTAAAAACCCATGAAGAAAGGCCAGCAGGGTGCCTAAAAGCCCGAGTAAAGGGGCTATTTGGGCGATCATAAGGAGGCTCCCCAGTCGGCGTTCGATAACGGGTAGTTGTAAAAGGGCGGCCCGTTCGACTTCCCCTCGGAGTATGGCTTCAGGCTTATCATGGTGGAGTAAGGCTGTTTTTACTACTTGAGCCATAGGGCCAGGGGTCTCTTCGCAAACCGTTAAGGCTTCGAGTAAGCGGTGTTTTTTTAAGAGGTTTTTAATCCCCATTAAAAAAGAAAGGGCGCGTATTTGTCCTTTATGAAGGAAGAGCAACCGCTCAACAAATAAAGTTGTTGCAATGAAGGCCAGGGCTAAGATGAGTAGAGCCGTGGGCCCACTGTTGAAGA
>JANYEO010000153.1 GCA_025363025.1 Opitutia bacterium | reverse complement strand
TTGATGATGCTCTCTCCTTCGAAGTATTAGCGGATGGTAACTGGAGGGTCGGCATTCACATAGCAGATGTTGCTCATTATGTGCAGCCCCGTAGCGCCCTTGATGAAGAAGCCCGGCGTAGAGGCAACTCCACTTACCTCGTTGGCACCGTCATCCCGATGCTGCCTCATGCACTTTCAAGCGGTATCTGCAGCCTGCTAGAAGGGGAAGACCGTTTAACCAAGTGCGTCTTTTTCACCTTTACGCCTCTAGGCAAACTCCTAGATACCACTTTTTCCAATACCGTTATCTGCAGCGACAAACGCCTTTCTTATCCCCAAGCCTTTGCTTTTTTAAAAGAAGATAACCTCGAAGCCCTTCATAACCTACCAACGCCCCCCGCTCATCAAACAGGTGCAGCAGGCCGTCCATTAGCACAGCTTAGTGATGAAGCACTTTGCCAGATAAAAGATACCTTGCGCAAGCTCTGGCAAATTGCAGCCCACCTACGGCAAACTCGTTTCAAAAAAGGCAGCCTCGATCTCGATATGCCGGAGGTTAAGATTTATGTAGACCCTCAAGGCTATGCAGACCGTATAGAGCGCATCCTGTACGACGAAAGCCATCAGCTGATAGAAGAATTCATGCTCCTGGCCAACGAAGCCGTAGCCAAGGCCTTATTTAACGACCACATCGCCTTCCTCTCCCGCGTCCATGACGAGCCTGATTCGGAGAAGCTCGACGAATATCGGGACTTCCTCAGCCTCTTCAAAATCTTCGTGGGGGATCTTTCTAATCGTAACGAAGTCACACATTTACTTTCCCTTCTAAAAGATCACCCCCAAGGGCATACCCTGCGCTTACAATTTTTAAAAAGCCTCAAACAAGCCTGCTACCGGCCAAAAAACGATGGGCACTACGGCTTAAACAAAACCTTTTATACGCACTTCACTTCCCCCATTCGCCGCTATACGGATCTATCCATCCATCGCCTGTTCGATTATTACTTGCAAAAACGAGGCCTCCCCACCGCCTCAGCAGAGCTTCCAAAATTAGTCTACACTCAGGGCATCCTCACCCAACTGGGGGAACATTTAAGCCAGACAGAGCGCCTCAGCTCCGATGCAGAGCGCGAATCTGTCCGCATAAAGCTCTTAGAGTTTTTTGAGCGCGAGACGAAGAAGCAAATCCGCACCCACTTCCGGGCCACGATTATCGATATCAAAAACATCGGCCTTTTTATCGAATTAACAGAATCCCTCGCCTTTGGCCTAGTGCATATTTCTTATTTAAAGGACGATCTTTATACGCTCACAGCAAACGGCACTGCCCTCGTTGGTCGACGGACAAAGAACCGCTATGCCCTTGGTCAAGAAATTGAAGTTACAGTTGAGAAAGTTAACCGCTTCAAGCGTCAAATAGACTTCGGCCTAGCCCCCACGGGGGATGCCCCCTCTCGCAAACAACAACGCAAATCACGCTTCATGAAAATTGACAAATGAGCTGAGTATTGAAAAAATGTAATTGTTCCTATGCCCACGCGCGATACCATCACCTTTGTCTGTACAGCTAATATTTGCCGCAGCCCCATGGCCGAGTATCTATTACGCCACGCCCTAGCCGCTCAGCCAGAGCCTTTAAAAAGTCTAAAAATTACCTCAGCCGGTGTGGCTGCCTGGGCAGGGGAAGAACAAACGAAAAATTCCGTTAAAGCCTTAAAAAAAGTCGGCATTCAGCCCAGTCATCTTAGCCAGCCCCTTTCTCAAGAGATGCTCGATGTCTCTTTAGCTGTCTTTTGCATGACGGAGTCTCATAAATTTGCCATAGAGCAAACCTTTGATCCGCTCCCCCCTCACCTCTTATTAATGAGGGAGCTCATGCCCAACATTACGGAAGACGAGGTTGATATTGCAGATCCTTACGGCCAAAACCTCGCCGCCTACGAGGAATGCCGGGACGAAATGCTCGAGGCCCTCCCTTCGCTCATAGCATTTTTAAAAGCCCATTATAAGACCGATGCATAATGACCTGCTAGGTTTAAATGGCATTATTTCAACATTGTCTACCTAGAAAGGCCAATTTCAGGGTTAAACTAAAGCTCCTCACGTATGGTCTTATCTTCGGCTTTTTTAATAGCTTTAATGCAAAGATGCATAGGCTGTTCAGCTGCTAGTTTAGCATCATAACCAGGTAAGCGGTCAGCATACCTATCAACATAATAAATATCAACCACTTGCCAGCCGGACGCCTCAAGTAAATACCTAGCCGTTGGCTCATCTAAAAGAAAGATAGGCTTAGTCGTCTTGATATCAATAACACCCTTCATGCCCTTAACA
>JANYEO010000143.1 GCA_025363025.1 Opitutia bacterium | reverse complement strand
CGTAGCAAAAAAGAAGACGCTCATTGAAGGAGAACTTTTTTGGAAAAAGGTGGAGGCAGGAACGCAACAGGAGCTGTTGGACTTTGCAAAAGAGTCCAATTGCAATGAAAAAGAATTGGTTAATTTTATTTTTTTCCATTACCGTGTCGTCCATGCGGTTTGGCTCTTGCTTGCCCTGCTGCGCAAAGGATCGACTTCGACGGCAACTTCTACCGCTGACAAAGCAGAGGTGAGCTCCTGTTTCTTCAAAAATCATCGTTGCCGCTGACAAAGCAGAGGTGAGCTCCTGTTTCTTCAAAAATCATCGTTGCTGGGTCTGCTTTGAAGGCAAGGCGGTAGCAAAAGATCCAACTTCCCGCTGTCTTGGTTTCCGTTTTCACTGCTGTCCTGAGCAGCGTCCTGTTTGCTGCATTTGGTGGGTGAGCGCTGCTGGGCGTTATCATAGCTGCTATCACTTCTGTAGCAGATTCGACCGCTCCTGCTGAAACCGGCGCCGCGTTTGTTGCTCGTCTTGCAACTGACCATGCCTTAGCTGCCTGTACGTACGTATGGGGGGGGGGGGAAGCTGAGGTCGACCGAAGAATTGACGTTAGTCAGAAACATGCTGCTGCTTCAAACGGCCACATTTTTCTTTGCCGTGCGCGGCTGTTTCGCATTCGCTGCTATCAACACCTTTTCTCAGGTGCCGCCCGGATGGGTGGCAGTTCAGCAAACCGGCGAATGCCGGTTTTATCATTGCAAAGCCGCGTTCCCCCCCGCTGACTGCCGCCCAACTGGGACGACGCCCCCTAAGAAGCCGTGTCAAAAGTATTACAAGTGATAACAAGTCATTAAGAGCAGATATTTTAGCATCCTCATTTTTAGCTGGCACTTTGACGCAGCAGCAGCAGCGGCGGCAGCGGCTCCGGTGGCACCGGCGGCGGCAGAGGCGGAGGAGACAACCTCCGGCGTGAGTTGATATCTGTCTCTGTTGTCATTGTTGTTGGCTGGCGGCGCTGCCTTCAAACGCCCCCTTTTTGACAACCATGTTGATGGTCCTGTTGCTCCTGCAGGTCTCCCCAGGACTCGGGGACACGCTCGTCTGCCCCGATGGCCGGGAGTGCGAGTTCCTGGACTCGGGGCCAGAGGAGGCCTGCAAGGTAAGCAATTGAAAAAAGAATTATCAAATTTCCATCTGGGAAACAGAAACGGTTTTAGATCTTCTCGGCGGAGTGCTCCGAGGACGGGTGCTCGATTGACTCATGTCCATATAGCTTGGACAAAAGCACGAACTGTTTTGAGTGGTAAGAAACAGCAGCGTTACATGACGAGGCATTTGGCTACCTTAAGAAAGTCAGTCACACAAAAATTGTAAATGTTTCAGGCTCTGCACTGCTGGCCCCACGCCGCCGCCGCCGCCACCACCTGGGCCCCCCGGACCAAGAGGCCTGCCCGGACCTGCGGGAGAACCAGGCGAACGCGGCCCCGCTGGGGAGAGGGGCATCATGGGGCCACCGTAAGTTAGCCCAGCGGCTGTTGCCAAAAAGCAAATAATTGTTTGGCCTTTTTTGCAGAGGCGACACAGGAAGGCCAGGTCAGCCGGGACTGGTCGGGCCAAGAGGTCCGACGGGGGCCGCAGGGCCGGTCGGGGACGGCGGGCCAGTGGGACAACCCGGAGGCCCCGGACCTCGCGGAAGGGATGGCCCAAGGGGCATGGACGGCCCAGCAGGACAGGTTAGTCTTTTTAGACATGCCTTGGGAGGAGGTGAGCAGTAGTTATTGCTGGTTTTGTTGCCAGGTGGGCCAGTCTGGCGTTCCCGGCGCCGAAGGCCCCCCCGGACCGGTGGGAAGACCAGGCTTGGTCGGGCCAACCGGCGGACCCGGCCGTGACGGACCGGTAGGCAGGGCCGGGCCTCGGGGTGACCAGGGACCATCCGGCAGCCCGGGCGGCCTGCGCAGCGAGGACTGGGTGGTCCTCGTTGCAACCGGCCTGGGGACCAACGTGGCCATGGCCATCCTGGCGTGCCTGGCCCTGCCCCTGCTACGCCGTCTACACCTGGCCGCCCGCATCCGGAGGCAGTGGGACGTGGCCGCCGAGGCCATGACTGCCTGCTGCCTCCGCTGCTGCCGCCGGGGGCGAGGGGACGGAGGACTACCCTTCGCCCGCAGCTACAGGAACGGCAGCAGCAGCGACGACGACGAAGGAGGTCCCAGGGGAGAGGTGACCAACCGGCAGCAGCAAGAGGTAAGAATAATCCGGCAATATTGGCATATTTTTGCATGCTTACTCTTTAATGTCTTCCTTTCAGCACATACACGTTGTGGACGTGCACGCAGCAGCGGCTGCTGCTGCTGACCCGCCTCCTCAAGGGAACCCACCCCCGCCAGCTGCTGCTGACCCGCCTGCAGAAGTGGACCCGCCCTTGCCAGCTGCTGACCCGCCAGCTGCTGACCGCCCCCCGCTAGTTATAGTGAACGTTCCACTAATCTAATTTAATTTAATTTAAGAAATAAAGTGTGTTTTGTGCAAACCAGGTTTCATATTTCTTAAAAAAAGTATCGAAAGCGTTCAATGATGGTAGCCAACATTTCTTGTACTGCTCTCCTTTCACGCCGAAGCCGCTCTAGAAAGCGTAGGGGGGGCTGGGGAGACGTAGACAGAAGTGGTCCTTCCGTCACTTCTTCTGCCACCTCCACCTCGTCTTCTGCGTCTTCGTTGATGGTCTGGTAGTTGCCCACGCTGAGCAGCTGCCGCCTTGGCAATTGAGTAAGAAAAATCATCTGCAAGAAGAGGTAGAAAAAGCAAAAAATTGCTGGCACATTGCATGAGTTCTTACTGTAATGCTGCTGTTGCTGGTGTCTGTCCTTCCTCTCCGACGCTCCTCGGAAGACTGGGTGTCATGTTGCGCGTCAAAATTTTAGTTTTGAGCTGGCGCGGCCAGACTTAAGTTGGCGACTGGCAACCAGGAATTCTCACTTTCCGGTAAATTTATCCATTTGACCAAAGCCAGACTTTTGTCATGGTTGTACTTAATAATAAAGTCAATTCTGAAAAAGGGCACTTGTAAGTGAATGAAGAAAGATTTCCGGCTGGTCTTCCCTCACTTGAAATAATCGGTCGATGTAGAGGTCGGCCGCTCAGACTCGGGGACCAACCTTAGATTTTGTGCGTAAAAGGTCCCGGTTTTAACTTTAAAATTCAGATTTAGTAGCCTATAACGGACTGGATCCACGTTTCGAACGGGGACTGCATTGATCACTTGGTTAATAATGCAGATCTCTGATCGTTTCTCTCCCGTCCCTTTTGCCAACTGGCCAGGAATCTTGTCCAAGTAGACAAAGTCTCCCTTTTGGAACACTCGAGGTTTTCCAGTGACAGCAGGAGCTGCTCTGACCATCTCGTCGTACGAACCAATTTTTGGGAAATACCTATTTCGTTGCTTGTCGGACATTGTAGAGGCAAGTTTTTGTTGACTTTCCCGCACTTTAGGTTCGTCCAGAGCTGAACGTATTTCAGACGGCGCTATGTATCCTAGACTTATTGAAGGGCTATTGTTTATTCCCGAGGTAATTAAGGGAAGCGCATCCACCCAATTTCTGTCAGAAGTGGAAGAGACATATGGATATAGGCGAGCTTTTGCGACTTTTATGGACGCCTCAGCGTAGTTGGCCTGTAGGAAGTAGACAAGGGTAAAGTCTGTTGAACCACAAAACCAACTTTCTTACTTACCTTGTTCCGTCCGCCCTTTAAAACTAAGCGGATCTTTCTATTTTGT
>JANYEO010000174.1 GCA_025363025.1 Opitutia bacterium | reverse complement strand
ACTGCTGCTTAACCCTTTTTCCAGCCTAAGGGTGCTGCACTTCATACTTGAATCGGCCCATGTCCCATTAATATTTGTATCTGAGCAATTTCATCCCGCACATGAGCCGCTTCCTCAAAGTGCTCACTTTTAATAGCTTCTGATAATTCTTCACTCAAATGGCTCAGCCTATTCGTAAGGGCTACAACATCCATCCGTTTAGCGGGCACCTTCCCCACATGAGCCATTCCAGCTTGAATTTGCTTTAAAATAGGCTTCAAGTCTTTACCGAACATATCATAACAATGCGCACACCCAAACCGGCCCAGTTTATTAAAATCATGATGTGTAAAACCACAATGGGAGCATACGATTAAGCGACTCAGCGGCTTATCTAATGGCTCATGCGTACCCAAAAGCCCGTAAGATTTAGCATTAAAAAGACCGGCTGTTTCTGCATGTTTTTGGCAAAAGCAGAGCGATACTTCTTGGCTATTTTTCACTAAAGTTACGAAAATCGTAGCCTTAGCTCCACAGACATCACATATAGGTTCAGAACTCATGATAAGTTACCTTCGCATAGTTTTACATTTTTTCCTACCCCTTCTTGTATTTTTTATTTCTCATATTTTCGTAAAATAAAAAAATGAACTAAAAAGCTTTAAGAAATTATTATTCAAGACCAAGATATCAATTATGAATTGCTTTCATGCCTTGCTTTCCCGAATCACTCTTAGCTTACTACTTTGCCTCGGTTTTTCAGCCTGTAAGCCAAAAAACGCTTCAGAAAAGCACGGGCCGCTCCAAGTCGTAGTCACAACAACGATGTTAGCTGATATGCTCAAATCAATCGCAAGAGACCATATCCAGCTCACCTCCCTCATGGGGCCCGAGACAGACCCCCATTTATACAAAGCCTCTGCCAGCGATTTGGAAAAACTCCAAAAAGCCGATGTCATTTTCTATAGCGGCCTTCACCTCGAAGGGCGCATGGACGATCTTTTTTCGCGGATGAAAGCCCAAGGCCGCCCCATTTTTGCCGTAACAGACAATATCTCAGAAGACCAGCTCTTGACCCCTGCAAACTTTCATCATCATCCCGACCCTCACGTGTGGTTGGCCCCGGAGCTATGGGCCCTTGGCATCGATACCGTCGTCGATGCCCTTACGGAATATGATGCCCCGCACCACGCCCACTACCAAGCAGAAGGCGAAGCGCTTAAAGAGCATTACTACGCACTCGATGCTTGGGTCAAAAACACCCTCACCGTCTTACCTATCAAACAACGCATTCTCGTCACCAGTCACGATGCATTTAATTACTTTGGCCGGGCATACGACTTCCAGGTTATTGGAGTTCAAGGGGTTTCAACTGCCGGTGAGGCTGGCTTAGCCGATATCACTCATACGATAGACTTTATTAAACAAAACAACGTCAAATCTATTTTCGTAGAAACCAGCGTCCCCCATGCCACTATCGAACGCATCGCTGCGGATTCCGGAGCCCACATCGGAGGGGAACTCTTCTCAGACGCCTTAGGCACCCTGGGAAAAATAGAAACCGGCCCTGATGGAGAAACGTATGACCTCGGCACCTACGAGGGCATGATTAAACACAATATCAATACCCTTCTAAAAGCCCTTCTATAGAAATCAAAGCATGCGGCAGGCAGTCTCTAAATTTGCCTGAATTGCTTGACGTTGAATTAAGCTAAGCAAAAGTCGACACACCCAGCTCAGCAAAAATAACCCAAACGCCAAGACGGCCATCGAGGCTGCAATCGAAGCATCTAAGTATAAAGCGAGGTGCAGCCCGAGAGTCGCATAAATCGCCGAAAGCCCAAGGGTTGCCCATAGCAAGCCAGGCAAACGCTCTAGCCAAAAACGCGCCGTAGCCACAGGTAGTATCAACATCGCAATCACCAAAATAGCCCCTACCGCCTCGAAAGCCCCCACAACTACGAGGGCCAAGGCCGCCATAAGGGCATAATGGACCCTCATAACCGGGATGTTTAGCGCCCGGGCCAAAGCTGTATCAAAAGAACTCAGGAGCAGCTCCTTATAAAAAAGGACTAGGAGCAACCCCTCTATCAGCAAAATTACCCCCATGCGGACAACGGGCCAAGGCATAGATAAGCCGCCCACCTCCCACCCTTCGGCAAGCGGCACAAAGGCAATTTCTCCAAACAAAACGCAGTCAAGGTCCAAGTCCACCGCATCTGCCCAAAAACTTAGGAGCAATACCCCTACGGCAAACGCAGACGAAAAAACAACCGCCAGGGCCGCATCCGCTTTCAACCGGGACGTCCGGTGGACGAGCTCTATCGCCGCCGCCGTCAAAAGCCCCGCTAAAGCCGCTCCAAAAACCATGGGCCCACTCGAGCGAGACCCACTGATAAGAAACGCTACCACAATCCCGGGAAGCACACTGTGGCTCATCGCATCCCCCATCAGGGCCATTCGTCTTAAAACTAAAAAAACCCCCATAATCCCACAGGCTGCCACTACAAAAAAACCCATCAGCATCACCCATCCATAGCTACTAAAGCCTTCAGCCCAAGGCATCACCCATACATGGTAGGCGTCATAAGGAGGTAGTAATGCAGCGGTTGGTTTCATCTAGAATATTACGAATCAATCGTCGACGCCCCATACCCCTCTGTACCCCGCGGTTTATTCCCCCAAGGCGGACGAGAAAAATACGGGTTCTCCATATCTGCTAAACTGGGGATCAATTTACCGTGCGGGTCACGTTGAGGGTAGTTAAGCCGTGTTTCCAATTGGCGCACAATAGTCTCTCCTAGCATATGCTCTATCTTCTCCGCATCTTCATGTACATGGTCCGGCGCATAATTAGCCGCATGGGTTAGGTAAAGCTCCCATAAACGGTGATTACGCACAATTTCGCACGCACGGGCCCACCCTTCTGGCGTTAAATGTAGTGTACGGTTTTCTATAGAGGCCGCTTTATCTAAACTCCCAAAATGAGCAAACCCACGCGCAACTAGCCCTTGGCCTTCTATTAAAACTGCTTCTAAAGATGCCCGACGACGCTCAGCCAAAGCCTCCAAGGTAACCGTCTCCAGCTGAAAGCCTCCCTTTTCAAGCACATGGTAAATAGCCTTCAGTGTATTCTCCAGGGCAATGCGCTCCTGTACGCGCATCCGGCGAACCCACTGCGGGATAATCCCCTGCCCTGGGGCCAAGAGCCATATCAGCCCAAATTCCAGTGATGCACACGCCACCATACAAGGCCCCGTCGGTATACCTGGTTTTAAAAATGATAATAAGGCTCCCAATACCCCCGCTATCATGCTTAAGCCAGAAGCCAAAACAATTAACTTCACAAACCGCTGCGTTAGCAAATAAGCCGCACTCGCCGGGATAATCAACATCGCCGATACTAATACCACCCCACTGGCTTGGAGGGATACAACCACCGTCGCTGCCAAAACCCCCATAAAAAGCCCTTGAAAGATCCCTATCGGCCACCCCAAAGCCCGGGCAAATGCCCCATCAAAACTAAGGGCGAGGAATTCCTTATAAAAGAGCCCCACAAGCATAAGGACAACGGCCGTCACCCCTCCCATAAAATATAAATCATTCAGCCCCAAAGCCGCTGCCTGGCCAAAAAGGATCTTATCTAGGCCGGATTTTTGGCCAATTTCCATATGTTGGACCATCGTTAGCAAACATACCCCCATTGCATAAAAACCAGATAGCACAAGCCCCAGGGCCGCATCTTCCTTAAGCACACTCCTAGCCTTTATCTGGCTAACCAGCCACACACCCAAAAGCCCGGCCAACAGGGCCCCGGTAAATAGCGCCCAAGGCTCCTTCCCCCCAACCCACAAAAACCCCGCCACTAGCCCCGGTAATACCGCATGAGACAGCGTATCCCCCACCATAGCCAACCGCCGTACCACGAGGAAACTCCCAAGTACCCCCGTCGAAAGCCCCATCAGTAATGCCCCCACTAACGCATACCGCACAGCCGTATCTTCAAAACGGAAGAATCGCATCCACTGCTCCCCCATATCGGTGGAGCCCCAATGCGCAGCCTTCATCGCCCAAACAGATGTAGAGCCCAGGCACAAGCACACGCAGCATCCTATTAATAATCTAACAAAGCTACGTGTATCAATCATGCTTATCCATCCCTTCCTCCACCTGCCCGACTACCTGTGCCACTTCAGAAAGAATCGTTAAGCGCCCTCCATAAGTTTTTTGAAGCAAAGCCGGGGTAAAAACTTTCGCCGTCTCTCCATAGGCCACGAGTCGCAAATTAAGCAAAATAAGCCGGTCGAAATATTGCTTAGCCGTAGCCAAATCATGATGCACCACCAAAATCGTCTTCCCCTGCTCTTTTAAACTTTGTAAAAGCTCAATAATAGCGGCCTCTGTTGCCGCATCTACCCCTGCAAACGGCTCATCCATGAGGTAAAGCGGGGTATCTTGCGCAAGAGCCCGCGCCAAGAAGACCCGCTGCTGTTGCCCTCCCGACAGGCCCCCTATTTGGCGATGCATAAAAGGGGTCATCTTAACCCGCTCCAAGGCCTCCATAACCGCCTCATGGTCAGCTTTACCTGGGCGCCGCCCAATACCAATCCGCCCATAGCGCCCCATGAGGACAACATCATAAACACTGACCGGGAAGTCCCAATCAACAGACTCTCGCTGCGGTACATAGCCAACAAAAGGGAGCCCCGCTTTCCCCGTTTTCCCAAACAATTTCACCCACCCACTGGCCGGTTTTACTACCCCCATAATCGCCTTAATAAAAGTAGACTTCCCCGCCCCATTGGGGCCCACCACTCCTACTAATTGCCCTCTGGGCACCACCAAATCAATCCCATACAAAGCAGGCCGTTTATGGTAAGTAACCGTTAAATCATGTACCTCTAAGGGGGGTGCACTCGCCTCATTTAACTCTTCTAGCATAACCCTTCCTAAAGCAAAAAATCAACGATAGCAAATCGAGACCCTGCGTAAAATGCTTTTATTTTTCGATGATTACGAGCGAGAGGCACGTAAGCCTACTTTAGGTAGGTGCGTACGTCGAACGCAGTAAGCGCGAAAAAGAAAGGTATTTTGGGCAGGGCCTTAAGAGAGATTGCCTTGGGAA
The DNA here is from genome assembly GCA_025363025.1 of Opitutia bacterium. GTDB lineage: Bacteria > Verrucomicrobiota > Verrucomicrobiia > Opitutales > JANYEO01 > JANYEO01. The sequence continues at coordinate 6,620 of JANYEO010000174.1, read as the reverse complement.
AAGGGATTCTTCACCGGCCCGCGCAAATTCCAGAAATTTAAAAACTTCCGCCAGAGCTTTTCGGCAATCGTCGTACGGACCCCGGTAATCGTCGCATTCACTCGCATATAAGGCTGTAAACCTTGCGGTACCTTTTCAATAAAAGCCTCGGCAAAAAACGACCCTGTCTGCCCGGCTCCGCCTTGGTAATCAATACGAGGTTTAACCGGCCCGCCAAAAGCCTCCCACATAGCATGCAAATACTCAGAGGGCACCGCTTTTTGTTCCGCCACAAAAGCCAAGCTTGAAGTAATCAACTCACCTGTTCCTATCACCCGCGCCTTCACGTCTCCTCCCAGGGCAAGCAAAGTCACCTGCTCTTCTGTTATAGGGACAATTACTTTCAACTGCGCCGTATCCGCTACCTCAAAAATGGGGGCCTCTGTGTCAAAAAATTTGCCCTGCAAACGGCCAATTTCTGGCGTCATCACAATCCCATCATGTGGGCTTTTCAAAATTAAATCATCCACTTTACGCTTGGCCTCATTGTAACCCATATAAGCAGATTCATATCCGAGCATACTTTCTGCCCCACGTCCTACCTCAGGCCGGTACTCCGCATCCCCCATGCGCAAACGCGCAAGTTGCAAATTCGCCTCAGCAATCCGTAACTGCGTCTCAACCTCCAAGTTGCGCAAGCGGCCTAAAATATCCCCCGCCATCACTCGGTCTCCTGTGTTCACCGCTACTGTGTCGAGAAACCCAGGTGTCACCGTGGTGACAACCGCATAACCATCCGCCACAACAATACCTTGGGCCTCCACTTTATAATACACAGGCCAAACGAGCATAAAGACGCCGACTACCGTCAAGGCCGCACCCCATTTAGAAAGCCGTTTCCATACAGGCTCCAGCATCACGATGTGCGCTCCCGGCTTCAACCCATCGTATATAATTTTAATAATGGGGGAGAGCAAAAATGAAAGCTGGGCCGCAATACCCAAAATGAGCCCAAATTCCTTGAGCTCATATTTTTCGAGCATCCGCGCAAAAATTTGGCTAAGCCCATAAATAACTCCAGCCATATAAAAATAGGCCGACACCGCATAAATAATAAATACCCCCTGCCGGCTTTCCCCCTCGAGCAAGCGCTCTTGCATCGTATTACTATAACCAAAGAGAAGCCGCTGCATATGGTACGAACAATAAGTAATAGCCTTCGTCCGCAAATTAGGAATCTCGAGTAAGTCTGCAATAACATAGTACCCATCAAACTTCATGAGCGGGTTCATGTTAAAGACAACTGTATTAAAACTTGCGATCACCATTGCACGAAACATGAGGTCCCGAAACACTCCCGACGATACATTAAACCATAAATACGCCGCCAAACTCGCCAGCATAAACTCAACGAATACCCCAGCAATCGTCGTATAAATCTTATGACTTTTCTTCCGCATCATCCAGCCGTCCGATGCATCTACATACCCGCAAAACATCATACAGATAAAACATATGCCCATCTCATGCACTTCCCCACCAAAGCGCCGACACGTTGTCGCATGCCCAAACTCATGACAGGTTTTAATCAAAAGCATCGCGAGCCAAATTAACCCTATACTTTCCGGAGAGAAAAAAGAGACTTTATCAACATACAGCTGCACGTCCCCCCAATGTCCAAACACCCATCCCAGGGTAAAAGCATAAAAGGCAATGCAGCTCCACACAAAATAAGGATGCCATGCAAAACGAATCGCATGCACCATCTTTCCCAACCAAGGGCTAGGGTCCAAAAGTGGGATCTTAAAGAAGAGAATCTTTGAGATTAACTTCACCCATAGCATAAAAAGCGAATTAAAGGCCTTCGGCTTTTGACGAGCAAAATCCACAAAACTACGCGCCGCAATATTAAGAAGCCCGCTACGCCCGAGTTGATTACAAAAACTGGAAATCTCCTGAGGGCTTCTTTCCGCATTAGGGAACTCCGCCTTAAATTCAACTATAATATCCTTCAACGTTTTTTGGCCATCCAATAATTGAAGCAAATAAGCCTCCTCCGGCTGCAGCCGGAAATACGTCAACGCCAAGGGGTCTTTAATAATATAATACGCCTCCCCCTTAAAAATCTGGCGTTGAAATATAAGGTCTGGCCGCAGCGGCGAAAAAACAATTTTCAACTGCCGCTCTTCTTCTGCAGATAACCTCACCGCAGTATTCGTACTCATACACTCGGGGCTTTTTCAGGAGTAATTTGCAGAGGGGTCACCGGTTGCAAGCCCACTACATATTCCAATTGATAAATGGTTGCATTGTACTCAAAAGTCCCTTGTTGAAACTCCAGCAAAGTCCCTTGAAAAGCCCGCTCAGCATCAATCACCATTTCAATATCCGTCTCTCCCAACTCATACCGCTTACGACTTTCATTAACCGCGCGCTCCCCCACGACAACCGCCTGGGACCTTGCCTCCAGCGCTTGACCATAAGCCTCCATCTGCGCGTACAGCTGCCGCACCCGGGAAGTTAATTGATAACGCTGGTCACTCAGCTGAATCTCGGCCGTCATCAAATTCGCATGCTGAGCCCGCACAGACCCTTCACGGCCGAGCGAATCAAAAATTAGCCAATTACCCGAAAGCCCCAACGTCCACCCCTCAAGGTCCTGGTTAAAAGCTGCATAAGAAGAATTTACACTATAACGGGCAAAAGCTTCGACCGTTGGTAAATACGTCCCCTGGGCGCTTCTTAAGCCGGCTTGAGCCGAATCACGGTTAATTTCAGCCGCAAAAATTTCTGGATGAATTTTAGCTGCCCGGGCCAATGCTTCTGCAATCGGCATATCAAAAGACCGCTTTTCCAAAGGCCCTTCTAAGCTCAGCGGGTCAAGCGCCCCTTCCCCACAGGCTAGTTGCAAGATCTTCCTCAAAGTCTCAGCCCCAGCAGCCAAATCACTACTTACTCGGGCCCGATCCGCCTCTACCCGCTTAAGCTCAGTTTGTACACGCAAGCTATCTAGTGGCGTACGTTCCCCCGCTCTTTCACGCTTCTCTACTACATCGGCTAATTGTTGAAAGGCTTTAACCGTTTCCGTATAGGTGGCCAACTGCCCTTCACGCAGGAGTACATTATCATAAGCCTGTTGCAATTGGCTAATGGTACTATACCCCGCACTTATCAACTGCCAGTAGCTGGCATCTTTTTGATAATCGTACTGACGATAGCGATTAAAACTACTAAACCCATCAAATAAAAGTTGCCGAATTTCTATCCCATAAGAATACCCCTGCGTTGCAATAGGGCTACGATCCGCTGGGCTTGCAACATCACGCGCCCCACGGTCAATCGTAGAATGATCCCGCGAGGTACGCTGGGCAAAGGCTGATACTTTAGGTAGCAAGCTAGACCTTACTTGCCACATAACCCCCGTCTTATTCTCAAGCGCTTCACGGGCCTGATTAATCGCTGGGTTAGCTGCCAGGGCAAGCTCGATAGCGGCATCCCGAGAAAGGGAAGCCACGGACTCTTTACCTGCAAAGAGTACAGCTGCGGCTACAGGAGCCTCACTTATGGGCAACGTCATAGGAGCAAGCGGTGCAATCTTGCCCGCTTCATCCGCCCACAAAAAACTTCCCTGGATAAGGGTAAGCACTCCTAAAGACCATCGTTTCATCGACTTCATATAAATAACTATTGGGGAACTCTTAGACCTTAGAAGATATTAGCTTTTATTTGGCTTCGTCAACGGCAAGGAACGCTTTTTGTGTATTTTATCAACTAAGAGGTTCGCTAATGGCTTGTAGTAAAGCTGATCTCTCTTTTAATCTATAAATAAATGAATGCCGCAATTGGCCTCCCCGTTTTATCCCGCCAGCTTACAGCCGAACTGGCCCTGCTGGCTTTGCGTGCTGCGGACCTCCCAGCCTATTTGCAAGCCCATGGCAAAGTTTTGCAAAATGTCCTTCGCCCACGCGGCCTGGGCTATGCAACGCGGTCCCAAGATGGCAACCAACTAGCCTATCATTTATCACATAATTTAACAGACCTAAGCACAAGTAGCACAGAAAGCACGGCTGCAAGGCCTCTAGCACCTATTTTTGGACAAGCCTTGCTCCAAGTTTTAAAAACGGGTCAAGCACTTCAACTCACCCCTGCCGAAAGCAACACCCCTTATATACACCACTGGGAGCCCTGCATTTTTAATGGCCAAGTCGTATATATTCTACACTTTTGGTTTCCTGAAGAACACCCCATTAACCCTACAGGCCAAAAGCTCTTACTTTCTACAGGGGCCAAAGAAATTGCCCTCTATATTAAACTACAAGGCTTATCCGAACTTTCAGGAGCCATTAGCCAAACGGTATCCCATACCCACTTACTCGAAGAACTTTCAGGCGAACAAGATTTAGAAAGCATTGGGTGGAACTTAGTTAACTATGCCCGTGAATCCCTCAAATGCAGCCGTGTATGCCTTTTTGTTGCCAAAGATTATACAAAACCAGAAACGTGGGCTAAAAATACCCCCATTGATGAACGTTCATTTGTCATCCAAGCCTGCAGTGGTTTAAAAAAAGTGAATAAGCGAGGCGAGCAAGCAGTAACTTTGTCTAAAATGGCAAAAAAGCTACTTTCTTTGGCCCTACATAATACAAAGTCTTCAACTCCTGAAGGCACAGAAGGCCCCCGCACCGTTATTGGCTTAGCGCAAAGAGATACCCACCGGCGAAAAGATCGCCCAGCGGCAGTCCAGCATTACTTTGACCATGTCCCCATGAATTGGGCCATTGTCCTGCCCCTTTACGGAAGAGACCATTTAATTGCAGGCTTACTTCTTTTCGAAGGCCAGGCCATTCCACAAAACTTAGCTTTAAATGTTTTAAGAATGCGCGCAGTAGCGCATGCCGGAGGCTATGCTATTGCAACGGCTCTCAAATGGGAACGCCTCTGGACCTTGAAACTTGCTTCTAAATGGGGCCGATTTTTAGAAAAGGTAACACCTAAGTGGCAACGCATGATGGCAAAAAAATGGGCTATTGGCCTTGCCGCCCTTGTAGCCATCTTCCTTTGTCCCTTCCCCTACCGTATTAAAGGAGCGGCTACCCTGCGGCCTTTGATCGAAGAAAACATACCGGCTTACCGCACGGCCGTCCTAACTAGCCGCCCAGCCATTCCTGGGCAAAGCGTCAAAAAAGACGACTTACTGGCAACCCTTGATACCGAGGAATTAAGCCATGCCTTGGCCCGGGCAGAAAGCGAGCTCTACCAAGCCGAAGCAGCCATTGGCCGCGCGCGCTTAACTAACAACCCGAGTGAGGAAGCAGGGGCCCACATTGCAGTGCGTACGGCCCTGGGCTCTATTGACGCCCTGAACTTGGCCATTGAACAATCCTTCATCCGAGCGCCCTTCGATGGCCTTTTAACGGGCCCGGGGACCAGCCTTCTGCGTAAAGGCGCAGTAGTAAGCATGGGGCAAACCCTGGCAACGGTTTGCGACCCAACCAACTGGCACGTCCAAGTCAATTTGCGCGAACAAGACTTAATAAAACTCGAAGAGCGGCTTAAAAGCCACGGACCGACTAGTGGAAAACTATCGCTATTGGCTGATCCTTCCCACCCTTATGAACTGATCTTAGAAAAACCAAGCCAGCTCATTTACGGAACAGACCCTTTGCGCGAAGACTATAAATACCTGGCGACGTTTACCCTCCACATCCCCCCTTCAGAAGGTAACCTCTTGAGGCGAGACTATGTCGGAGATGCCTTTATTTCCGTTGGCTGGCAAACCCTCGCCCATCTGTTCTTTCACGACTTTATTGTATTTTGCAAGGTGCGGTGGTTTTAAAATAACTCAAGGGCTAAAACTAGAATACAATGGCCTACCTGAAACTGGCATCACTCGGGAAGAAAGGCTTCTGATCTTGTAAGATCTGCTTAACCCCTTTGGCAGTGGAATCGGACGAAGCAGCAACCCAAGGAACTGCGCCGTCGGTGGAACACGGGTATTTTTTGAACGGTTAAACGTTAAGGCGGATGCATAGTGAGAAAAGGTTTCATGGCTTTATTATAACACATGAGTTGTAATTTTTTGCACACAAAATAACGTCTCTTTGATAGCGGGTACTAAAAAGGCCTTTTTAGGTATTTTTTCTTTGCCGCATACATTAAAATATCCAGAAAAAAGCTAAGTATTTTCACGTAGATTATCACCAAGAAAGCAGTAGTTAAAGCGGGCGGAAGCCGATATTTACACTATTCACAACGCCAATGAGACCACTGCATAATAGGTTTTTCAATAAAACACAGAGAAATTTGAATTATAAAGCTAAAAATTACAAAAAGACCGATTGCAGCATACTTTGATTTTGAGGAATTTGTAGGACGGAGCAGCGAATGTACACACGGTACCTTGAAGAGCGACAACCGCACAAAAACTCATAAGTCATGCATTATGAGACCGCTGCATAATACCTTTCTAAAACAAATCATAGGAAAATTTCGCGTTTTAGCACTCGGGATTATAAAGAGACTGATTGCAGAATGCCTTTATTTTGAGGAATTTGTAGGACACAGTGACGAGTGTACATACGGTACTCGAGGAACGACAACCGACCAAAAACTCAAAAGAAAGGCATTATGCAGCGGTCTCA
>JANYEO010000007.1 GCA_025363025.1 Opitutia bacterium | reverse complement strand
GCAAAATTTTGCCACGCCGTATCACCAAGCTTTCAGCCAAGCACCAAAGACACGTAACCCGCGTCATCAAGCAGGCACGCAACCTGCTATTGATGATGTAGTTGCAATCAGGAGGTGCCCTTTATGCACCCCTTGGCCACTGGCCTACCCTTCTACCGTGACTGCCCAGAGGATATCTGGGCGGTTTCGTTTTTGCTACGTGGCGGACAAGCCGTAGCCCTTCCGACCGAGACAGTTTATGGGCTGGCGGCTCATGCACTTGATGAAAATGCGGTGCAAAGCCTCTTCCAAATCAAGGGGCGTCCCTTAATTGACCCTTTAATTGTCCACGTACAGGACATCACAGCCGCGCAGGCATTAGGGGAAATGAACACAGCGGCCCTAAAGCTAGCCCAGGCCTTCTGGCCAGGGCCCTTAACCCTTATCGTCCCAAAAAAGGCCTGTGTGCCAGACTTGGTAACCGCTGGACACCCCTCGGTGGCCCTCCGCATCCCCAGCCATCCTGTTTTCAGAAAAGTACTCGCTTGCTGTCAACTCCCGCTTGCAGCCCCAAGTGCCAACCCTTTTGGATACGTGAGCCCTACGCGGGCAGCCCATGTGCGGGCCTCTTTAGGGCATAAAGCCCCTTATATATTAGAAGGAGGCCCCTGTGAGCATGGGCTTGAATCAACCATTATTCTTTTAACAGACCCAAAAAACCCTTGCGTCCTCCGGCCGGGGCCCATTGGAATGCAAGCCCTGGAAGCTGTACTTGAGCAAAAAGTGGAGCTTAAAACAATAGCTGCAAGTGATCAGACCGCCCAACTCTCTCCTGGGCTCTTAAGCCAACACTATAGCCCGCGAACCCCGCTTAAAATCTTCCCCTTTGGAGTGACACTACCGACACTGCCTGGAACGGCGCGGGTTTTTTGGAAGCGCCCCAAGGATAATAAGGAAGATCATACGTTTTGGCTCAGTGAAAACGGCAATAGCCAAGAAGCGGCTCAAAATGTTTACCACTTACTGCAAACACTTGATCAACTGGGGGTCAGTGTAATTTACTGGGAAATAGCACCTGAAGGCCCCCTGGAAGCGGCTATTAATAATCGATTGATACGCGCAGCAGCCAAGACACAGGCTTGACTAACCCACGTCTCCTGCACTTGCTTTAAAACCTGTGAGCACTAACTTGCCAACACCTCCCCCTACCGAAGGCTTGCTCTCCCTAAAAGCGCACTTGGCCCCCCATTTCCAGGCGCTTGAATCTTATCTACTTTCGCAAAAGACGGCCTTTGAACCCGAAATACACCCGTATCTTACCCACTGCCTCAGTAGCCATGGCAAACGCTTACGAGCCACTCTCCTTTTTTTGGCAGGCTGGGAAGGGCCAGCAATCGCAAAGCCAGAATTAGTGAAAGCCGCAGCGATTGTGGAACTGATCCACCACGCAACCCTGGTCCATGACGATGTCCTCGATGGCGCCGCACTTAGGCAAGGGCACCCCACTTTAAGTGCCTTGCACGGGCCCGTCGTAGCCGTCTTGCTTGGAGATGCTTTATTTGCCCATGCCCTAACCTTGGCCAGCGAATACCCAACCCCCGTAGTATGCCGCATTGTGGCAACGGCCACGCGACAAGTCTGCACGGGTGAAATTGCCCAAACCTTTCACCGCGACGGCGAGGCCATTAGCCGAAGTGCGTACGAACGCATTATCGACCTGAAAACGGCCGCTTTATTTGCCGCCTCAACGGAACTCGGCGCGCTCATTGCAGGCCACTCTACCCCTTTTGTGCAAGCAGCTAAACAGTTTGGCCAACTGCTAGGAATTGCCTACCAAATTTACGATGATGCCGCCGATTACTTAGCGGATGAAGCAGCCATTGGAAAAACATTAGGAACAGACCTGCTTTCAGGGAAATTAACCCTCCCCCTTCTCCTCTTATTAGAGGCCCTGCCCAATGTGGAGGCCGAGGCTCTTTTAGCCCAGATGCAAACCCGCACCCTCTCGCTAGAAGCTGTTCGGCAATTATTTAGCACACACCAAATTGCCGTTCAAGTGCAGGCGCGTTTTGCCCAAACGATGGATGAAGCCAGTAGCCTCCTCGCTCCTTTTGCGCAATTAAAAGCCACCGAAAAACTCCTGGAAGCCGCGGCTCAAATTCAAGATTTATGGAGGCGTGCAGGGCTTCCTGCACTTTGAGATTGCCATTGAATACAAGTAAACACACTAGGAATGTTGACAGCAGCCGCAAAGTTTGCGCAACTGCTTCTTGGATAAACAGGTAGATAGCGCTTTAAATCCCTCAAATACAACTACACGTTATGGCAAAAGGTTCTAACAAATTGGAATGGTGCATCGTCCGCTTAGGGCAGGACATGAACTGGTGGGTTGAAGAAATCAGTGACCCTATTACCTGGGACCTAGATGGCTTAGGCATTATCGACCCCCGCCAGGTATCCTACATCCTCGACCTGCTCGACCCGATGCGGGAATATGGCCTCAAAGACCATTTTGTTGAAGAAGCCCTCTTTAAATTTAAAATCGATAAGGACCTCGGCAATGGGCGCATCCGCCTGACCCGCATCTACGACGCCATTTTGGAATCCGAAGACCCGCTCTTTGTCTTGCCGGATGTTATTGATGATGAAAAAGGCCCTTATGCAGACTTCTTGGACCATGCCACCAAGGTTCGCGTAAAAATGCTGAATGACTTGATTGACTTCAAAAAGCAGCTCACAGAAGAAGAGCTTGAAGACGAAATCCGCGAAGAACAGCAATGCCACTTCCTCGAAGGCAAAGCCATCCACCCATTTAAAGAAGTAACCGATATTTTGGAATACGTCCCCGAAGGCTTTGAGCTGGACCTAGACGAAGAAGTAGCGGCAGAGGCAAAAGAAATCTCTGAAGATGATGTCATCAGCAGCGAAATCCCTGACCTTGAGGAAGACGAAACCCTCGAAGAAGATGATACCATGCGCTGGGAGGAAGACGAGGAAGACGAAGACAGCGACGAAGAAGATGAAGACGGCGAAGATTTAGACGAAGAAGAAGATGCAGAAGAGGACGAGGAAGAAGTAAAAAAACCGGCCCGCAAACGTTAGAAAGGCCGCTGCCTCTTGAAGGCCGAAGAGACTGCTAAACAATGCCTTATTTTTGAGGAATTTGTAGGACGGAGCGACGAGTGTGCTAAGGCACTCGAGGAACGACAACCGACCAAAAACTCAAAAGAAAGGCATTATTTAGCGGTCTCAAATCGGGGCTCGCTTTTTTATGAGATACCACAAACGTAGTAGCATGCCAGTTCCTACGATTACATTATACGACACCCTGAGCAAAACCCTTAAGCCCCTCAAAGCGGCCGACGGGAAAATCTTTCGTTTTTACTGCTGCGGCCCGACGGTGTATGGGCCAGCGCACATAGGGAACTTCCGCACTTTTACGCTCCAAGATGTCTTCCGCCGGGTGCTCGAGTTGGTCGGATTAAACCCTTTGCACGCGCGCAACATTACGGATGTGGATGATAAGACCATTCGTCAAAGTTTGGTTGAAAATAAAACACTTAAAGCCTTTACTGATCATTGGCGCGAACGCTTTGAGGCGGATTGTGCAACTCTAGGCCTCCTACAACCTCATATAGAGCCCTCGGCAGTTGAGCACATCCCTGAGCAAATCACCCTCATCGAAGCCCTGTTAGAAAAAAAGCACGCTTATGTTGGCCAAGATGGGGTTTACTTTGATGTATCCAGCTTTAAAGGCTATGGCGCCCTGGCCCATCTGAACATCGAAGACCTTGAAACCCAGGCCACGACGAGCAGTGGAGCCCTCAACCAAGCGGATGAATATGCCCGCGAAAGTGTCGCAGATTTTGCTTTATGGAAGGCTCACAAACCCGAAGATGGCCCCAACGCCTGGGATAGCCCCTGGGGTAAAGGCCGCCCCGGCTGGCATATCGAGTGCAGTGCTATGTGCCAAGCCCACTTAGGCCAGACGATCGACCTCCATGGTGGGGGTATTGACCTTATCTTCCCTCACCACGTAAATGAAATTGCCCAAAGCGAAGGCGCAAGTGGTCAATCGTTTTGCCAGCACTGGTTTCACGTGGCCCATTTAAAGGTAGAGGGTGAAAAAATGTCTAAGAGCCTAGGCAATTTACATACCTTAAAAGGCTTAGAAGAAAAGGGCTTCTCGGCCCGGGTCGTGCGCTATTTATTAGTCTCCGGCCATTATCACCAGCCGCTCAACTTTACATTTGAAGGCCTCCATGCGGCTCAAAAAGCCCTAGAGCGTCTTGATGCGCTCGTAGAACGTTTGCTGGCCTATGCTCAAAAAGACTGGGCGGATTGGGAGGCCTGGATAAATAAACCAACCCTTGCAACCGGCCCCTTTGATGAAGCCTGGCAGGCGCTTTTAAAGGACTTAGGCACCCCACAGGCATTGGGGCAACTTTTTGCAAAAGCGCATGAACTCGGCAAAACAGAGATAACCCCGATAGCGGCTGAAGCAGCGCTAAAGAGCCTGGCCGTAATTATATACGCATTGGGCCTATCACTCGAAAAAATGCCCGAAAAAACGATCGAAGCGATCCCCGAAAATATTCAGGCAAGGGCAGAAGCCCGCCATCAGGCGAAACTGGCCAAAGATTTTGCGAAAGCGGATGCATTAAGGGAAGAGATTCTGAAAAAAGGCTGGGCAATCGTAGACGCGCCAACAGGCTATACCATCGAACGAAGATAATCAGCCGAAATAAGGCTGGATTTTTTAGCTTAAAATCACAATTTTAGAAAACAAAACCTGGTTGCCATGAAACAAATGTCTCCCCTTCAAGAAATGCGGCATTCGAGCGCCCACGTGCTCGCAGCGGCTATTTTACGACTATTCCCTCAATCCCTTGTAGACATTGGGCCTCCGACGGCCCAGGGCTTCTACCATGACTTCGACCTAGAGCACCGCTTTACCCAAGAAGACTTGGAAAAAATTACGGAGCAGATGCAAAACATCATCGCCGAAGACCAGGCGTTTGTGCGGACCGAAGTGAGCCGAGCGGAAGCAGTACGCATCTTAACTAAACTCAATCAACCCTATCCCTTAAGCCGCTTAGCTGACATTCCTGAAGAGGAGGCGATATCCTTCTACCAAAATGGAGAATTTATTAATCTCTGTGCCGGTACGCACGTGGAGCGAACAGGGCAAATAGGGGCCTTTAAACTCCTCTCCATTGCAGGCGCCTATCACCGCGGTGATGAAAAAAATAAGCAGTTGCAGCGGATTTATGGGACGGCCTTCCCCACCCAGGCTGAACTTGAAGCTTATCTTCATAATTTAGAAGAAGCTAAAAGGCGTGACCACCGGAAAATCGGGAAGGCCATGAACCTCTTCCACATCTCCGATGCGGTGGGCCAAGGCCTTGTCCTATGGCAGCCGAACGGGGCCATCATCCGGCAAGAGTTGCAAAATTTCATTTCCGAAGAGTTGAGGAAAGCAGACTACGAGCAAGTCTTTACCCCCCATATTGGGCGGCTTGACCTGTACCGGACCTCCGGCCACTTCCCGTACTACAAAGACTCGCAATTCCCCCCCGTTATTGACCGCGAGATATTGCAAGAATGGGCCACGGAAGGGTGCTCCTGCGCGGAGCTTTGCGCCAAAATGGATACGGCCGAGCTACAAGGATACCTCTTGAAGCCCATGAACTGCCCCATGCATATCCAAATCTACAAGGCAGAGCAACGGTCTTACCGGGACCTACCCGTTCGCTTGGCA
>JANYEO010000222.1 GCA_025363025.1 Opitutia bacterium | reverse complement strand
TCATGATATCCCGAAACCATTGGTTGTTTGATCGAAAATTACCAAACGCACCCGCAAAGCAATTTATTTCGTTGATATTCTTCAAGGACCTTAGCCCTGTGATGATACTGGCATGCAACTGAGGCGCAATATCTTCGAATAAAGCCACACGGTGCTGTACCAAAATCTTGATAAATTGGCAAAAATGAACAATTGCTGAAGTAGAGTTAGTCGAAGGCTTCTGCGTCAAGTCGTAAAGTCCGCCTGCCATAAGCAGTGCATTTAATACTGCTGTGTTATAATCGGTCGCCTCAGGCTGAAAGAGATAATCTGCATGCATCATGATCACGAAAAGGGCCACTTTTTGATAAGCACTGAGATCTTCAGCACTGAACTCAATAATATTAAATCGTCCCAGGAAACTCCGTATACTATTGTTAAGCTCAAAACCATCGGCATCTAGCATATTCCTAATATTCGCAGCTATAGCCGCTTGATCGGTAGGGTTATTGCTACGAAGCGCCTTTAATTGGCCTTCAAGACAAGGATTGCTAAGCTCTTCATCATAGTTCATATCATCATCAAAAGAACCTGTCATATCTGCCCCTATATGACTCTCCAGCTCCGCAGCTGTTAAATGCTGCTTATATAAATTTTCAACAATAAATCGTAAAATGTCATGATGATTTGAGTTCGACAATAATGGCTTGAGTTGCTTAACCAAAAAAGTCGCTGATAATGGGTCTAATTGTTTGGATGCCCCTGGGCCAGCCAGCAGGAGCGTATTAGCCCCAAACAGGCTTAATCCCACAATCATAGTGGACAATAATTTTTGACAATAGTTTTTGACAATAGTTTTTCATGATAATTAGATTAGGTACAGAAACGCACAAAAATGATCTATTTTTCAATGTATTGATTTATCTAAAATGTCAAGTTAAAATTAACAAAAATAAACTCAACTCACTCACAAGGGCGTCCATTTTCAATTTCAGTTCACTATACTAGCGTACACTCGCTCACTCCATCCTATAACTTGCTCAAAATCAAGACATTCTGTAATCGGCTTCTCCCTAGTCCTAATGATGAATGCAGCGGCCTTATTCTGCGTCGATCTTGTTATTCACGCTTGATGGAATATGTCTTAACCGATAACCTTTAAGCATTATGACTGGCTCTGCATATGATTTAATAGAAGCTTTTGGTAGAAGGGTGGGCCAAGCATGGGAGGCTTCTGCGGAGGGCGTATATGTTTTCTCTTATGAAGGGCGTATTGCTGTGCGGCTTCAAATAGGGCATTTGCCAAATCTTGTGCAAGTATATGCAACCTTGTGTGCCTTGCCGCCAGAAGGTAGTTCAGCTTTCTATAAAAAACTCCTTAAGGCCCACTTTTTTGGACTTGATACAGCGGGGGCTTCTTTTGGGCTTTCAACCACGACAAATGAAGTGATTTTTTACCGTGTAGTAGAAGCCGACCGTTCAAACGAGAAGCACTTTATCTTGATACTCAGGGATTTTGTTTATGCCTTTGATGCATGGCAGCAGCATATCAAGGAATTGGGACTCATTCAGGCCCCGGCTGTTGCTTAACTTTGCTGATCTTGAATATTAGAAGGGGCTTGTAAGTACCCTTCTTTATGTAATTCTGCTACAAGTTTATCAACTAGGGTTTTTCGGCCTTTATCATCTAAGTGCACATGGTAAATATCAATATAACCCGCATCAGGAAAGCGGTTGCTGTCAGGTAGTAATTGGTGAAAGTCCAAACAGGGGATGCCCAGTTGAGCACAAGTTGCTTTTACTTGTTCAATGATTTTCCCTTGTTCTATAAATGTAAGGGTCGATTTTTTTTTAATGCGTGCAACATCCATCGGGGTAATAAAGCATAGGACATTGGGGGCGATTTTATGACTGGTAGCAAAGACTCTTTTTAATTGAGTCGGAATGCTGAACAGGTCTTCCCCTTCACTATCATGTTTGTTTTCCGCTTTATTATTTTCAGAAGGATTGCCAGAGCGGCCCATTTTTTTATCCAAATAAAAAGTGTATTCCCAAAATCGTTTAGCTGGGCTCATATTTGATTTTATAAGCTCCATATGGGCTTTCCATTCGGCAAATGCTTGAGGGTCTGTCCCGCGCATCATTTGACCGGGGTTAATTTCGAGAATAAGAACTTGGGCTTTGGCTCTTTTAAATGCGAGGAGTTCTAGAAGTTCTTCCTGAGCCGATAGCGTCATGCCTGACCGTGCGGCATTGAGGACGGGTAGATCTGTTTTTATTGATAATAATTCTGCAATCGTGCGGCGGTCTTTATCTGTTTTGAAGAAGGCCTCGATGACAGAATCCCCCACAAGAACGATCGGATGATAATCTTTTGCTTGGCGGGCTACGCGCCCCATAAAAGGGTCTTCCATATCCAGATGGTTCCACGTGCGGTTAGCGGTAATACTGAGCACCAGTAAGGCCATTATACTAAAAAGTACAATGGGCCATATGCAGAATACTTTTCTTTTGAGTTCTTTACCTTCTAGAAGTTTTTCAAAATTAAGGCATTCAGTATACGATTTCTTCATATACTGGGGCCTTAAAATTGAAAATATAAAAACTCCCCTCCGCGAATAGCATACCAGGCCCCCGCCCCCATAATACAAGAGCCGATAATCGTGTGGACAAAAGAAGGCTTCCAGCAGACCCAATGGGGCGTCGTAGTGAGCATAGGGGCGGCTTTGTCTTTATACGTGAGGATGGCCGTTTTTGCAGAGTTTAGATACTCGTATGTATTGGGGGCTACCCAAACAAAGATAAGCAGGCCCATGAGCGTGAGTACCTGAGGCACTCCCCAGAAGAAGTCTGCCCTCATCGGGATGGCCCCGATCAAAGCTGCAATAGGGCCTAGGGCTTCTACATGGCTTGGGTTGAGGGTTAGTCCATTAAACCCAAACATGGTTGAAAGGATGTTAATGGCACTCGCCGTACTATCTGCCCGGAAGAATACCCAAGAGATGACTATTGCCAGGAAGGTGATAGAGCGGCCCATCCAGAGGCCAAAAGCGCCGAAGCGCCCACTGATTCCTAGCTTTTCTTTAAGCTCCCACCACAAATGGTTTAAGCAGAGGAATAGCCCATGGAGCATCCCCCATATAACAAACGTCCAGGCGGCCCCATGCCAAAGCCCACCAATGATCATGGTTAGGACGAGGTTTATTTTTTGCCGGCTGACTCCTTTGCGATTTCCGCCTAAAGAAATATATAAATAGTCCCTTAAGAAGCGAGATAGGGTAATGTGCCAACGCCGCCAAAAATCAATAATATTAGCTGCTTTGTAAGGGGAGAAGAAGTTAACCGGTAAGCGATATCCAAATAGCAAGGCCAGCCCAATCGCCATGTCTGAGTATCCGGAGAAATCAAAATACAGTTGAAGGGTATAAGAAATAGAGGCTGCCCAAGAGTCGATAAAAGTAGGCACATACCCATTCGCCATAGATTTAAAGAAGGGGGAGGCCCATAGAGCCAGGCCATCTGCCACGACTGTTTTTTTGAAAAGCCCAATAGCAAAAGCGGTGATACCCAGGGCCATGCACTCCCAGTCAAATGGGGGGATATGCTCGTCTTTAAATTGAACAAAGAGCTCATTATGCTTGGGGATGGGCCCTGCTATGAGTTGAGGGAAAAAGATGACGAAGGCGGTAAATTGCCTGAGTGATATTTCATTGAATTCTCCACGGTAGGCATCGACCAAAAAGGCAATTTTTTGAAAGATGAAAAAGGAAATCCCCAGGGGTAAAATGATGTGCAGCAAGTGATAATCTGTCCCGAAGACGCCATTGCAGTTTTGGATAAAAAAATCCGTATATTTAAAGTAAGCTAAGAGGCCGAGATTAGCAACAACGCCAAAAATCATGAGCATTTTTTTCGTGGGGGCTTGAGCTTTTAAGATCCCGCGACATACCCAGTAGTTGAATAAAATTCCTCCTCCGATAAGCCCTAAGTAACGAGGGTCCCACCATCCATAAAAGAAGAAGGAGGCGAGGATAAGCACATTGACGGCCCCTTTGGCCCTGCCTGTTCCGCGAAAAGCCCAGTAAAGCCCAAGCGTTATAGGGAGGAAAAAGAGGATGAAAAACGGCGAGTTAAATAGCATGGGGTATTTATGGTTTTTAGTCTAATGCACTGACTGTCATTTTATTATCTTGGGTATTAAAAGCAAGGCTCATTCCGTCGATAGCAAGGGCTAGTTTATTCGCTACATATTGCCTGCCTTTATCATCTAGGTGGACTTCCGAGGTGTCGGTAAAGTGATTTCTTCCTAATTGATCATGCATATCCAAGAAGGGGACATTCATGAGCGCGCATACACTTCGTGCGACTTCTAAGTTCCGGCTGATGGTGATCTTTAGATCAACGTCTTTTGACTGTTTAATGGCCTCCATATTAACAGGGGTTGCATAAACCAGTGTTTGGCCGGCAATGGCCTTGCACGCAGTGAGGACGTGCCGCAAGGCTAAATCCGCAATTTTGGCCGATTCTATACTGTGCCTATTTTCTTGAGGGCGGGCCGTAGCCGCGAGTGCGCTCGATAGTCCTTTTGCGCTTTGTGCATTCTCTGTTTTATTTAAATTAAGCTCTTCTATATCGGGTTTTGTGCGTGTACTTTTATCCAGTAAAACGGCTTGTATAAAAGGGGCGGAAAATAAATTAAGCCACGGCTTGGGAGTGTCTCCATAAATAAAAGATAACTTGTACGCCACGCGGTCAAAAACTTGCACAATAGCAGAAGCATCAAATTCGACAATAGCCAGCTCGGCGCTTACTTGGTTGTATTTTAAAAGATCCGCCGTTCGTTTAAAACGGAGCAGGCCGGCCCCTGGCTGTGCGGTATTTAAGAGATTCGTTTGAGTTGCTTCACTTAAGATTGTAGCAATAGAGCGTTTATCGGTGTCGGTTGCGGCAGTTGTTGCGATTACGGAGTCTCCTAAAAGCACAATTTCGTAGCTTTGTTTTTTAGGTCGACAAGCAAGGTTTACGAGGAAGGGGTCCCTCGAATATAAATCAATCGTAATGCGTAAGGCAGCCCCTGTGAGTAATATGCCGAGGATCATCCAGAAGAATCCAAGCGCGCCTAAGGGCTTAATAATGCGTGAGAAGGCCATAATAAAGGATAACGCTTTTTAAAATTGAAAGTATAGGAATTCGCTAGACCTTATAAAATGGAGGGTAGCCAAGATAACTAGCCCGGCCATAAACCCTGCATGGAGGTACCCTGGCTGCCATTTAAGCCAGTGGGGCAAGGCTATGTGCTTGGTAGCTTTAGCCTCCTCTTTGTAAGTCGGGATAGCGCCTTTACTGGAAGATAAATACTCAGCCGTATTCGGCAAAAACCATACCCAAGCAAATAGGCCAAAAAATATTAGGCAGGTTTTCGGGTTAAAGGTTATATAGACCCCATTTAGCCCTATTAACCCTGCGGTAATAGAGTAGGCAGAGGCAAGGCTGTCTGCCCTAAAGAATGTCCAGGCAACGGCCACAGCTAAGAAAGTGAGGCCTCGGCCTATCCACATACCTGTTTGCCCAAAGCGGCCCTCGAGGCCCAGTGTAGTTTTAAGTTCTCTCCATAAATGGTTTAAGCACAGAAATAACCCGTGGAGCATCCCCCATATAACAAACGTCCAGGCGGCCCCGTGCCACAATCCCCCAATCAGCATGGTGAGGAGCAGGTTAATCTTTTGACGGCTAAGCCCTTGTCTATTGCCGCCTAACCCAATGTATAAATAGTCTTTGAGGAAGCGCGAAAGCGTAATGTGCCAGCGCCGCCAAAAATCAATAATGCTCGTCGCTTTGTAGGGGGAGAAGAAGTTGACCGGCAGCCGGTACCCAAAGAGTAATGCCAGGCCAATCGCCATATCTGAGTACCCGGAGAAATCAAAATAGAGCTGGAAGGTATAGGCGAGTACCCCTACCCAAGCATCGATCAACATGGGGTAAATCCCGCTACTCGCATCAATAAACATGGGGGAGCAGTACATCGCTAGCCTGTCCGCAATAACCGTTTTTTTAAAGAGCCCAATAGCAAAGGCACTGATGCCCATGGCCATGCACTCCCAGTCTACCG
>JANYEO010000202.1 GCA_025363025.1 Opitutia bacterium | reverse complement strand
GGCGTGGCAAAATTTTGCCCGTTTCGGTCACGTATTGTTTGAGGATCTGGCCGTCTAAGTACGTATACTCTCCGGGCGAACGGCGTTGATTTACTTGCTCTGTTGATGCATCTACACTCATGAGGGGGAGGAGTTCATAGGAGTCTATTCTTTCTTGCAAGCGAAAAATGAGAATGCCCAAAATGCTTTGTTAAGGAAAGAAACTGTGTCAGCATGCTAGCACATTGGTGCAGTTTCTTTGTGTTAAACTGTGCTACCGTGCTAGCATGCTGATACAGTTTTCGGGCGAAAAGTGTGCTGCTGTGTTAATATGGTGGTACACTTTGTCGGATTTTATTGGGCAACCAATGTTGACATTTGAAAGACGGGCATAAAGATAGCCATGGCAATCCCCCCGACGATAAATCCGAGAAAAGTAATTAAAAAAGGCTCCATGAGGGAGGTTAAGGCTCCGACAGTGGAGTCGATTTCCGTATCGTAAAAATCAGCTGCCTTTAAGAGCATGCCATCGACATTGCCTGAGCTTTCACCGGCTTTGGCCATGTGCCGTACCAGTGGGGGGAAGTAGGCAATTTGCTGGGCAGCGTCAGAGAGCAAGCGGCCTTCGGTCACATTGCGGGCGATAACGCGGCATCCAGCTTCAACAAAAGTATTATCGCTAGCGGAAGCGCAGATTTCAAGCGCCTTGAGGACGGGTACCCCGCTCGTAAGTAATGTGGAATAAGTGCGGCAGAAGCGAGAGGTGGCAATTTTTCGCGATAATCCGCCTACAATGGGAATATGGAGCACGATTTGATCCCGTGCGACACGTCCAGAGGGGGTTTGGAAGATTTTTTTGATCCCTATGATAAGGGCAATTAAGCCAACAATTAAGTATACAAGATACGTGTTTATGATATGGCTGATAACTACCAAGACCTGCGTTGGAAGCGGAAGCGCGGCCCCAAAGGAGGAAAACATCTGTGTAAATTGTGGCACTACGAAGATCATGAGCGCATTAACTAGGATCAAGGCCAGGCAAATGACCCCAATGGGGTAGGCAAGAGCCCCCTTGACCCGTTTTTGAAGTTTAACGCTGCTGTCGAAGTAGCCTGAAGCCTTCTCCATCATTGAGGCTAGAGAGCCTGATGCCTCGCCTGCTTCCACCATACTGGTTAAGAGGACGGGGAAGGCCCGTGGATAGCTCTTCATCGCATCCGAAAGAGAACTGCCTGCGGCTACTTTTTCCCGAATCCAGAAAAGCAAAATTTTTAAGTAACGGTCTTCTGTTTGATCCGTCAGGGCCTCGAGAGCGGTTAAGAGGGGGAGCCCTCCTTGCAATAAGGCGGCGAGACTCTGAGAGAACAGGCAAATAGAGCTCAAATTGATGCGCCTTTTGAGGGTAGCCCGCTCGAGTGAACGTTGATTTGCTTGTTTTAAGGTATCGAAAAAACCAGGGGTTGGGGAGGCCATAAGTTAAAGGGGAGTATAGATTCTTTTAAAGTTAGCGGTTTATTTGCGAAGGTCCACAAGAAAAGCTTGACCCGAATCGCGGTCTTAAGAGACTGAGCGCGGTTTGAGTTAATTAACTTGTGCGGGCATAGTTTAGTGGCAAAACCTCAGTTTTCCAAACTGATGTTGTCGGTTCGATTCCGTCTGCCCGCACCCTTATTCACATATTATGCAGCTTAATCACTTTTTACGCAAGGACCTCAGGCGGGTGGCCTGGGTCGGTGAGCTTCACTTTTAACTCTTTTTTCGCATGGTAGTCGCTGTTTTGGTGGGGTCTTGTCTCTTTTTTGCACTGGCATATCGCATTTATGGCCGCTTGCTATGCAAGGCTTGTAAAATTGATGATAGCCGGGAAACGCCGGCACATGTACAGGAGGATGGGGTAGATTATATCCCCACGCGCTCCAGTATTTTGTTTGGTCATCATTTTTCCGCTATTGCGGGGGCAGGGGCGATTGTAGGGCCGATCTTGGCTGCGACATCCTTTGGGCTCGCGCCGACCTGGATATGGGTGCTTCTTGGGGCTGTTTTTGTGGGGGGGGTGCATGATTTTGGCAGTATTTTTGTTTCTGTGCGGAACCGTGGGCGTTCGATTGCAGAGGCTACACGCCACTTGGTGGGGCCGAATACGGCACGTTTGTTTATTTTCTTTTTGGTTATTGCGCTTAACTATTTGATGGTCGCAACCCTTGACCTGACGGCCAATACTTTTCGGGACACCCCGGCTGTGGCAACGGCTTCAGGCTGGTTTTGTATTGTAGCGCTTATCTTTGGCTTTGTTTCGCGCCGTTTTAAAACCACGCTGCGGACTAACTTTTTGATTTTTGTACCGCTTACGTTTGTTGGGCTATGGGTAGGGCATCAATTGCCTATGCCTTCGCTAGCAAAAGATTTTTGGATTTGGGTGCTTTTGGTTTACTGTTTTGCCGCAGCCACCCTTCCTGTTAGTGCTTTGCTGCAGCCGCGAGATTTTTTAAGTGCAAATTTCCTCGTAGCGATGTTGTCTCTCGGGCTTTTAGGGCTCTGTTTGACGGATATTGTGATTCAGGCGCCGCTTTTTACCGGGTTTTTTAGTGAAACCTCGTCCCCTGGTTATATTATGCCGGCTCTTTTTATCACGGTTGCTTGTGGGGCCTGCAGTGGCTTTCATAGTGTTGTTTCGAGTGGGACTACTTCTAAGCAAATCCACCGTGAAAGCGATATACGCCCTGTTGGGTATGGGTCTATGTTGGTAGAAGGGGTTTTGGCTGTTTTTGCGATTGCTTGTGTGGCAATCTTCCTCCCAAGTGACGTGCAAGGGAAAGACCCGGTGGCCGTATTTGCCTCTGGGGCGGCTCATTTCCTGGGATCTCTGGGGATTCCCACGGATTATGGCCGGGAGTTTATCGCGCTTACGGTGAGTACCTTTTTGCTAACAACCCTGGATTGTTGCACGCGCTTATGCCGTTTCTTGGTTGAAGAGCTCTTGGACTGGTGCAATCTGGTGAGTCGTTATGTGTGTACGATAGCCGTTCTTATTATTCCCGGTATTTTAGTATTTTGCCAAATTGAAGGGAAGCCCATTTGGCAGGTTATTTGGCCGTTATTTGGGGCCACGAACCAATTGATGGCGTCTTTAGCTTTGGTGACGTTTGCGGTTTTCTTGAAGCATCAAGGGGTTAAGCGTTACAATTTTGTGCTGATTCCTATGTTTATTATGCTGGTGATGCCGATGAGTGCCTTAGTGTTGATGACCTTTGACCCTCATTTGAGCGGGGTGCTTCGGGCTGTGAGCTTCGGGATGTTGATTTTGGGGATCTTTGTATCGGGGATGTCCCTTAAGGCGCTTTTTCGTAAGCCGATCGAAGCTGTGCCCCAGGCCGCTTAGGCTTGAGGATTAGATGGCTGGACTTAAAGTATTATGTGAGACGGCGCTTCCCTTAAAAGGCAAATTTTGCCTGGAGGGGGATGAGGCCCATCATTTACTACGAGTGTTGCGGGCCAAGGTGGGGGAGGCGGTGAGTGTCATGGATGGCCGAGGGGGTATCGCGGAGGGTCATTTGCTGCGCGTAGAGGGCAAGCGGGCGATTATTGATATACAGTCTGTTACCCAATCGAACGCCATAAAGCCTAGGATTTGCTTGGCTCAAGCACTGCCTAAGGGGCGTCTCCTCGAGGATATTTTGAAGCAAGGGGTGGAGCTGGGACTTGCGCGTTTGCAACCCCTGTATACACAGCGTACGGAGGTGCATTTAACCCCGGAGCGTGAGGCTACGCGCCGAGAACGATTGAAGGCGATTGCCGCGGAAGCTTGCAAACAATCGGGAAATCCCTTTTTACCCGAGCTCGCGCCTTTTAAGGGCATCAAAGATTATTTACAGCAATTGCCAATAGCTCAGACGGGGGAGCTACGTTTGGTTGCGAGCTTAGAAGCCGGAGTCGTGCCGTTGCCGGAGGTTTTAAAAGGTGCCGAGAATTCTGAACAGGTGACGCTTTTAGTCGGGCCAGAAGGAGACTTTACCCAGGAAGAGTATGCAGCGGCTCGAGCTGCAGGCTTTTTACCTGTGCGCTTAACGGCCACTGTGCTACGGGTGGAGACGGCGTGTTTGTATGCGCTGAGTGTCATTGTCAGTATTACTCATTAAAAATAAATAGGCGTATACTGGAATTATCTTGAGAGCGACGGCGAGTGTGTCAGGCTCGCGAGCGAATCTTCTCCTCTATGAATATCCCTGTTTTGGCGTGGCTTTTGCCACTAATTGCCAGTGTTTTATTTGCTCTAGGGTCTTTGATGCTTAAGGAAGGCATGGCCAAGGGGGCAGGGCCTATCCGGGTTGTCTTTATTTCTAACTGGGTGTTGGTTATCTTGTGGATGGGGTTTTTTTTGATGGAGCCAAGCTTTCCTCAAGGAGAGCTGTGGTGGACACCGTTTGTGGCAGGCTTTGCACGGGTATGTGGGGGCGGGTGTTTGCTTACCGCACTGCGCATAGGGGATGTCTCTATCCAGACACCCATGGGAGGGCTAAAGGTTGTTTTTGTGGCGGCTTTTGCAGCGCTTATGGGGGCTGAGGCTTTAACGTATGCGCATTGGGGGGCTGCGGTGCTGACGTTACTGGCTATTTATTTGCTAGGGCGCAGCGGGGGAAGTGGCTTGCATGATAAAAAGCGGATTGCCCGAGCGATGGTTTTGTCTGCATTTGCGGCGTTATTTTTTGCTTTAAACGACGTATTGGCGGCCCGGGCTGCGACAAGTGTGGGTGTGCGCACTTATATGTCGTATAACTTTTTTGCGTCTGCGGCGGGGACCTTGGCTTTTATCCCCTTTTTCCATGGGCGATTGAGAGATTTGCCAAAGGCGTGTTGGCCTTGGGTTTTGGGCGGGACAACTTTTTTAGCGCTGGATGTGATGGTGCTCCTTTATGCGATTGGTGAGTACAGGGAGGCGACGACAGCCAATATTTTATATTCTGCCCGCGGGGTGTGGGCTATTCTTTTGATCTGGGGGGTGGGGCATTGGTTCCATAACGAAGAAGGCCGCAAAGGTGGGGGGGTGATGGGGCAACGTTTATTAGGAGCGATATTATTGCTCAGCGCGATTGGGCTCGTACTCTTTATTTAATATTAGAATGGTTTCATCTTTTTGGAGAACGGCCTCTTATAAGCCCTGGTTGCTTGCTTATGGGTTATTTTCTTTACTGTGGGTAATGAGCTTACTCTTTGCGGGGGGCTTTACCACAAGCATCCATGCGGGAATGGCTTTTTTGGATTGGCCGCTTTCTAATGGATCTTTAAATCCGCAGGGATGGATGGGGCAATCTGACCAATTAGCAGAGCATAGCCATCGCTTATTGGGCATGAAGGTGGGTTTTTTGAGTATCGGGCTTTTGATTTGGGTGAATTTAACCGAAAGTCGTGCGTGGTTAAGAAAACTGACGTATTGGCTACTAGGCTTAATTATCTTCCAAGGATGCCTGGGTGGAGGCCGCGTGCTACTTGATCCTTTAAATGGAATGAGTGAGCCTTGGGTGGCCCGAACGTTTGCTATCTTGCATGCCTGTGGAGCCCAGGCAGTTCTTTGCTTATGGGTGACAACAGTCTTACCACAAGGGAAATATTGGCTGCAGGCCCCTGTGAGGCCCGTGTCGTCAAAGATTAGTACTTGGGGGGCGTTGGCGTGTGGGGTGTTATGCGTGCAACTTATTTTAGGAGCGGTTATGCGTCATGCGGATGCGGGGTTAGCCATCCCTACTTTCCCCAAAATGCCGGATGGGGCTTGGCTGCCTACGGACTGGAGCTTTCCCGTGGCGATTCATTTTGCCCATCGCATTTGGGCGTGTGTGGCCACAGGGGTCATTTTGGCTTTTTTGATGAAAGCATATAGAGCTGATTTTTTAAAGGGATGGCCTAGGTTGTGGGGAGCAGGGGCTCTTGTGCTGTTAGGCGTGCAGATTTTTTTGGGGATTACGGTCGTGTTAACTTTAAAAAATCCTTATAGTGCGACGCTTCATATGCTGATCGGAGCGTTTCTGCTTGCATGTATGTGGGGCCTCACTTTGTTTAGCTACCGACCACGGCTGTTTTGTTGGCCATAATTTCCCTTTTGCTTCCCCGGTTGCTTATGCAGTCCACTTCTTCTGTTTCTTCTATCGATTTACCCATTGCGCATGTGCGCCGTAAGCTGGGGGCTTATTGGGAGTTAACGAAGCCACGCCTGAGCCTATTATCTGTCATCACGGCATTGGCGGGGTACCTCGCAGCAAACCCGGTGAGGGATGCGGGTAAATTAATTGCCCTAGTGATTGGAACCTCTCTGGCTGCTGGTGGAGCGGCCGCATTGAATCAATGGTTGGAGCGGGATTTAGACGCCCGTATGGCACGTACGCGTACACGCCCGCTACCGATGGGCCAAATATCCCTTGTCGGGGCGCTCTTGTGGGGGTTGGTTCTGAGTTACACAGGAACGTGGTTACTTTTTAAATATGTGAATGGACTTTCCGCATTACTAGGAGTGGCAACGATTGTGAGTTATATTTTGGTTTATACGCCCCTTAAGACACGGACCCCCTGGTGTACCCATATGGGGGCTATCCCGGGTGCGCTTCCGCCGCTTATTGGTTGGGCGGCTGCAACGGGGACG
The DNA here is from genome assembly GCA_025363025.1 of Opitutia bacterium. Classification (GTDB taxonomy): domain Bacteria; phylum Verrucomicrobiota; class Verrucomicrobiia; order Opitutales; family JANYEO01; genus JANYEO01. Next base: position 1,003 of record JANYEO010000202.1, on the reverse strand, counting down.
GTGAGTGGGCTTGGGTGGGTGCTTTTTGGAGTTCTTTTTGCCTGGCAGATTCCGCATTTTATGGCGATTGCCTGGACTTATCGGCGGGATTATGCCCAGGCCGCGATGCCAATGATAACGGTTGTGGAGCCTTCTGGGCGACGAGCAGCGCGTGAGGCTTTCTTTTTTTCGGTTCTTCTGTTGGGGGTCAGTGTGTGGCCGGTTTTCCTGGGACAAGTGGGCTGGTTTTATGGAAGTGTTGCTTTAGTATGTGGCGTGTATATGATAATGCGTGCATGGAGTTTTTTGAAAGCGACCTCAAAAGATAGAGCGGCGCGTAAACTCTTTTTTGCCTCAATTTTTTATTTGCCCCCTGTTTTAGCGGCTTTGGTGATAGACCAATGGCTCTTGGGGTAGTTTGTGCGACTGCTTGATTTCTTTATTATGGCTTTTCCTTTTCCTGAAGTAAATGCGAGTTTGAATGCGTGCTCGGCGGTGTGCTTAACGTGCGGGTATGCTTTTGTGCGGGCTAAGCGCATTCAAGCGCATCGGGTATGCATGGGGCTTGCGCTACTTTTTTCTATTGTTTTTCTGGGTTTTTACCTCGTGTATCATTATCAGACGGGGGCACGTACGCCGTTTAAGGGGGAAGGGTTTTGGCGGCCAGTTTATTATACGCTTTTAATTTCACACGTGATTTTAGCGGTGGTGATTGTTCCCTTAGTTGTACAGACATTGCGGCTCGCCTTGAAGGGCGATTTTGTGCGTCACCGAGCATGGGCCCGAATTACTTTTCCGCTGTGGTATTATGTTTCTGTAACGGGTGTACTGGTATATGCCTTTCTTTATCGATGGTTTGTTGCTTAAAAAGCTTGTCTTAGTATATATTTGTGTACCTAATTCGTGCGTCTTCCCTTATGTCCCTTTCCTTTATATGGTCTTTGATTCCTTCGCTGTTGCGTGGGGTGGCATGGCTTTTTGCTTCGTCTGTGTTGCTTGTACTAGGCGGATGCAGTTGCTCGAC
>JANYEO010000152.1 GCA_025363025.1 Opitutia bacterium | reverse complement strand
CTTGGATAGCTACTTGCAATAGATATTCGTACGTTGGCATGCGACCGGACATTTCCAGCTTCAACACCTCCTTTTTGATCCTCTCCTGTGCAGCGGGGGAGGCAATGAGTTTGAGTGTGGTAGTCTTTTCTAGCTGTTTGCGGTATTCCCTCTCAGCTGGTGGGAATAAAGCCGATGTGTACGTGAGCAGGGTTGCGAATCTACTCATGGCCGTTGTTAGCCTCTCTGATGGCTTGCGTTTGAACTCTTTCAAGGCTTTCTTATGGTCCAACACTGTGTCTTGAACTATGTGGTTATCTGTCAGTGTGCGCATAATTTCAGGGAATGAGGCATTTTGTTTGCGCAGTTCCCGCAGTTGGCGGTGGAGGGGGCCATCTAGGAGACAATCTAGGGCCTGAATATAGTTGTCATGATTCCACTTGCTCCTTTCTCCAAAGGTGGTCAATTTGGAAAAGAAAGTTTCGAACGTAGCTGCGGGAAAAGCCTGATTTCCACAGTTGTTGAAAAGTTTGCGCAGCTTGACTTCGTCCACGTATCCGCCATGTTTACGGTCCTTGGGGATGGCAAAGGAAGGGTTGAAGGCCTCTCTAGCTTTTTGAACCTGTGCAACTTGGTCAGCTATCTTTTTGTACGCAACAATGAGGTCTCTTAGTTCCTCTCCTTGTTTTAGTATGTCTGAACTTGCGCTAGTGGAACCCGCTCTACGAGGAAGTCGGCTGATCATTTCCAGCATAGACTGCGTTTTGGAAATGTCTGATGAGTATCCATTCATTTTCCTTTTAAGGGAGCACAAGTAGTCTCCATCTTTTAGTTCGTCAGCCTCCATTTGGGGGTAGGAAACTTTCACTTTGTCTTTGTCTTTACGCTTTGGTGGCTTTTCATGTCGGTCCCATACTCTGTCTTCAAAATATGAGCCAGAGAGGTTCGTAAAACGATCAGAGTCAATTTCCGACATTCTGAGCGGTAAAGATTTTACCGTGGTGTATTAAAAACACCTTGTGACATAGGGGAGAGGGGTTACACAACTGTTATGACACATAAGTACTAAATTGAAGAATGTCATGCGTTTTACGTATTAAGGTCGGGTGGCTCCATTTAGGAGAGACAAACTTACTGCTGGAGGTTCGTATTTTGCATATTGTTCGATATGTTTTCTTCTTTTGTTCGCAATATTTTGTTCGTTCTTCGTAAGGGCATCAGACTTCTTCGGCTTGAGGATTGTTCGGAGCGTGCCAGAAAAGGGGTGGGGGGTACTTGAAAAATTTTGTCAAAAAAAAAAATTAAAATTTCTAGCTAGTCCAAAGCCACGGTCGCCATGGACGGGAGAATTTCACGAGCTAAACTTCGCTAGGTGCTTCTTTAGTCGAAGCCTGAACCGTGTCTGTCGCAAGACCGTGCGCCTAAGTTTGCACCCGACGGCGGCCCTGCGGTTCCCTAACTTAGGAAGGCTCGATCCCTGCGAGACCATACAACCTAGGTGTGACCCTGGCTACAGCCCTGCTTTTTAACCATGCGCCTGCTGAGGATCTCAACGGTCGCCAACTACGATGGGTGATGGTAGCTCTCGTAGTTGAGCTTGAACTTAAATTGCATGAGGGTACGAATGTAATAACGAACGGGGACTACGGCCGAAACGACTTTCTGAAGACTTTAATTCCAATAAGACGTAGACGGGATATTCGAGACAAACTTGACACTTGATTATGGAGCGCTTGAGCTCATGAGATGCACTGACAGTTTACAAGGCTTTCTTGAGACACTATTCCGAGTCAGGTGGAGGCAGATGTTGAAGCTGAGAGCCTTTTCCAAAGAATCAGAAAGAGGCGGCGGAGTGGCCTCCTTAAATAGTTTTCTCTCTGCAGAGCTTCGGCTGTTTTTTTCTCTGAGATAACCTTGGATACTGTACTGTCTATACACATAAGAAGTTGCGTGACTACTGTAGCAATTTAGCGCCACTCCTGCATACAGAGTGCTGCGGTTTCAACCTTCTCGCGAAAAGTACGGGCGAAAGCGGCGGAACTGAGTCTCCGCACCTTGGAACAATAGTTGGTTTCATTTTTCATTAT
>JANYEO010000104.1:2500-7908 GCA_025363025.1 Opitutia bacterium | reverse complement strand
GGATAAGTTGTTGCCGGCTAATCGTTCTGCGGGGTCTTCGATGATTGAAGAAAAGGGAGCCTGTTATTTGACTGAAGCGCAGGTGGCCTGGGGGTCGCCTTTTATTGGGATGGCGTTAATTGAGACGGGGTTGTTGAAAATACGGGGGGTAGGGGTATTGGAGATTGTGCGGGGTGAGGCTGTGATTGAAGTGGGGCAAGGGGAGATTATATTACAAGCAGGGGATGCTATTTTGCTGTCGTGTGAGGCGGCTGGCTTTTTGGAGGCCCACCGGCTCGAAGGGTTTTGCTTTCCACGTTTAGAGGGCATAGACCTGACTCAGATTGCTGCACGTGAAGGGCGGGTGGTTGAAGGTGTAGTGGGGCCAACGTCTGCTTTAGTGGGGCAAACTATTTCGGAGTTAAATCGTAATCCTTTGTACCGTTTAGTGTTTTTGGGAGTGCGACGCAAGGGGGAGGATATTCGGGCTGGCCATGCGCAGCGCCCGCTTTGTTTTGGGGATATGTTGCTACTGATTGGGACGACTGTTGCACTGAGTAGTTTGAACCGTTCCGGTGATTTGCATTTACTGGAACGAACAACGTTGCCCTCGGATAATGCGCGAGCGAAGCAACCGTGGGTGTTGGCTATTTTGGCAGGTATTGTGATCGCGGCCGCTTTGGATGTGGTGCCTATTGTGGGAGTTATGATGATAGCCCTTGGCCTTTTGCTAGTGTGTAAAACAATTCCCCTTAAAGAAGCGTATGCGGCGATTGATTGGCGGGTACTGAGTTTGCTGTATGGGATGTTAGGCCTGGGTATGGCGATGGAGAAAACGGGTTTTGCCCATACTGTGGCTATGCATTGGGTGAGCTTTACGCAAAGCACGATTCCCGCAGCCTGGGCGCCTTATTGTCTTCTTGGAGGGGTTTATGTGGGTACAGTATGCTTAACGGAACTGCTCTCGAATAATGCGACGATTATCCTTATGGGACCTTTGGCGATCAAGCTTGCAGAAGCTGTTGGGATGGCTCCGCGTCCCTTTGTGATTGCGGCCTGTATTGCTTCGTCTGCTGGTTTTATGATTCCCACCGGGTATCAAACGCATACCTATGTCTACGGGGTGGGTAATTATCGGTTTCGGGATTTTTTGCGTATTGGTTGGCCCCTTAATGTCGGGTATGCAGTGATTACGCTTTTACTGGTGCCTATGTTTTGGCCATTAGAGTAAGAGTTCTATGGCAGAATGTACGCTTGCTGTTGGTTTAATTAATTTTCGCTTATAAACTGTTGATTTGCTTAACAATGAAATTATTTTTAATCGTAACACTGTTCTTTGTTTGCGTTACGCGCTCTCTTTTTGGATGTAATGGGGATCCGCGTTTATTTATTATGTTAGATATAGATAATACCGTTATGGATCGTATTGTACCCGGTAATACCCTGCTTGAAAAAACCCTTGAGCAAGAAGGCTACACTGTTCAACACTTAACTTTTACAACATACAAGGCGGTCAGTCCTAAATTTTATCATCTTTATCAGGATCCCCAACAAGATATTTTTGCTACTAAATTAAAAATACTAGCAGTTGATATTGATGCAATAGTGGTCGAAGAAATAAGTGTTATTCGGCCTGCTATTAAAACTTTTATCGAAGGCCTTATGGCCTTAAATAACCACACGATTGCTACTTATATTCTTGTTTGCTCTCGCAATGATAATACCCGCAACCAACACCTGATTGATCATTTGGACCTTATTATTAACGGAAAACCGTTTAAGAGTGCAGTGGAGTTTGTTCCGCGAGAAGCTTTTCGCGTAGAAATTACTGTAGAAGGAGAACCTAATGTGCCTGCTAAAAGTGCCGTTGCCTTACGTGAGCATTACAAGGGCATTCATGGTCCTATTACCGCTAATGATTATGTTGTTTTAGTCGATCAATTGCCTGATAACCGCTTCATTGTTCAGGATGTAACCCGGGACTTAAATTTACCTATAACTGGATTTGAAGCAACTGCTCATGGCGCAACTGAACGCATGCGCGACGCAGCAGAGTTAGACGCCGGGCTGGTGACTATTCGCCGCTTTGTAAAAGCACACTTAATTGTCGAAAAGCCGGCTGCCTAAGACCGCTGAACTGCACATGGTTGCTTCGCCCGTAATTAGTCGGAGATGGCTTATTTTCTTAGCAGCAGGCCCTTGTTCGCGCTTTTTTTAATACAGCCACAGCCACCGCCACAACCGGTTTTAGCTGTGAAGGCGCGTTTTTGTTTTTTCCAAAACCCGACTAATAGGGCTAGACTGGCAATCATGACACATAGGTGGGTGATGATTGTCTGTATGAAATCGTTCATCAAGAGAGGCCAAGGAGCTGCCCGCCTTGGTAGACGATTAATGAGGCTAGGTAGGCGATGGCTGTCATGGCAATGAGCTGGAAAATGGGCCAACGCCAGGAGTTTGTCTCCCTGCGGACAATCGCGAGTGTACTGACGCATTGCATGGCATACACAAAAAAGACGAGCAAGCTGACGCACACAAGCGGCGTGAAGGTGTTGAGGCCTGCGCTGTTAGTATGCGTGCGTAAAGCGGCTTCTAATCCAACCTCAGTCGCGGTGCCGACGCCATAGATGATGGCCATGGTGCTGACGAATACTTCGCGGGCGGCAAAAGAGGCGATGAGGCCAATGGCAATCCGCCAGTCGAAGCCTAGGGGGCTTAATAGAGGTTCTATTAAATGACCGAATTGACCGGCGTAACTTCCGGCTAGTTGGGCGGCTGGGTTTGCGTCTGGAAGAATAGGATGGCTAAGCGCGTACCATAATACAATGGATAGGCCCAAGATGACTGTGCCGGCGCGCACCACAAAGAGCTTTGCTCGCAGCCACATCTCCCATAAAACAAAGCTTAGGACGGGGCGGCGATAGAGGGGGAGTTCGATAATAGTGGGGCCGGTTTCGCCTTTTAATAAAGAGCTACGGAGCAGCCAGGCCATGGCAAAGGCGGAGAAAGTCCCTAGTAAATAAAGGCCTAGCAAGCATGTCGCTTTTAAAAAAGGCGAATTATTGATAGTGGGGCTCATGACGCCGAGCATCACTAAATATACGGGCAAACGTGCAGAGCAACTGGCCCAAGGGGCGATAAAAATAGTGGCCAAGCGGTCTGCCGTGGACTCGATAGTACGTGTTGCCATAATGCCTGGAATGGCACATGCATAGGAGCTAAGAAAGGGAATAAACGAGCGCCCCTGGAGGCCTACTCGTTGCATAGGCCTATCTAAAATAAAAGTTGCCCGTGCTAGGTATCCGCTAGATTCAAGAAGACCAATACCGAGAAAGAGTAGAAGAATTTGCGGGAGAAAAGCAAGAATGCCGCCTACACCTGCAATGATGCCGTGGACGACGAGGCTGCGGAGTTCGCCTACGGGCAATAGGCCTTCTCCGTAATCACCTAGTGCCGCCAGACCCCCTTCGATCCAGCCTTTGGGGATTTCGGCTACGGCAAAAATGATATAAAATAAAACCCCCAAGATTAACAGGAGGCCTAGGCCTCCCCATAGAGGATGTAGCGCCAAAGAGTCGATACGTTCTGTTAGGGTTGTTTTAGGAATACCTGCGGCGCGAGTGATGGTGCGTTCGCAAATGCCGGCAACTTGGGCATAGCGCCGATTAATAAGCGTGTCCCTCCAATGGGGGCAGTGAGTATGAAGCTGCGAGCGGTAAGCTTCTAGTAGCGTAACCCACTGCTTATTTTGAGGATAAAAAGGGCAACTTGCGGGGGCTGATAAGCATAGTAGGGCCTCGGACTCTGCTATTTTTGGGCTTAGGCCACGATGGGTGACTCCATAAGTGGCGAGTGCTTGGAGTGGTTCTGCAAGTTCGTCAATCGTTAGTAGGGCGTGAGCCGGTGGCGTCGTTAAAAGCCGGCTCATAGCGAGCCGAAGGGGAAGCAGTGATTTTGGCTGGGTTGCTTGTACAGCAACAACTGGGGTGCCTAAGAGATGAGAAAGACCGCTAATATCGATTTTGAGGCCTTTGTTTTCTGCAACATCTATCATGTTAAGCACCACAATAGTGGGTTGACCTAACTCAAGGAGCCGAAGGACTAAATAGAGATGCCGGTCTAAAAGTGAAGCGTCGACAATGGCTAGAATGGCATGTGGACGGGGGGTGCCGGGCTCGTGCCCTAGGAGGACTTTACGCGTAATGGCTTCATCGGGAGAGTTAGAAGCCAAGCTGTAAACACCTGGTAAATCGATTAAATTTAAAGGGTGGCCATGTTGCGAAAAACAGGTGCCTTCTTTTTTTTCTACCGTTACACCAGCGTAATTACCCACTTTTTGCCGCAGGCCTGTTAATTGATTAAACAGAGTGGTCTTCCCTGCATTCGGGTTGCCTACTAAAGCAAAGGTTGAGGGCTCGGTGGAGCCCGCTTGTAAAGCGTCCATTTACGGGAGCTAACAGCTATGCTAGGCGTACTTGAAGGAGGCAGGCCTCTCCCTTACGTAAAGCCAGAAAAGCTTCACCCACTCGTAGCTGGATAGGACCTCCGCAAGGAGCAAAGCGCATGAGCTGTATAAGGGTGCCGGGAGTGAGACCTAATTCCTGGAAACGTACACGAATACCGGACGCTGCGCCTTCTAAAAAGCGATCGATAATGCCCCATTGGCCAATTTTAAGCTCAGAAAGTGGGAGGAAAGTATTCATGATACAAAGTTTTTTTGTATTTTAATAACGCAGTTGAGACTGAGTTTCAATTGCGGGGACTAGTTTGTCAATACGAAAGACAAGTCATTCAATGATAAAGCCACCGCGGTATGCATCCTGCGGTGGCTTTATCATTGAGCTTTTATAGCTTGGCGCTTATTCTAAGTTTGGCCAAATCAAGCTGCCGTTGAAGTAATAAGGCAGGTGATGTTTTGTGAGTGCACCTGGATCGTACATTAATTGATAGTTGTTAAACATTTCTGCGTAAGCTTCCAGTGTATCTATTTCTTGCCACTGGGATATTTGGCGTTTAAGCGCTTTTAGTCTTTGAAGTTCTGCTTCGGCAATGCCTGCAGGCATGATTGAAACAATATCGTTGATAGCATTATCAAGTGTTTTATGAGCTGTTTGATAGTTTGACATCTGTATTTTTGAAACAGAAACGACTTCTTGCATGAGTCCTATTTCATGCGGGTAGGCCCCTGTTTCTTCTATACAAACGCGAATGGGTTCTGCTAAAGCCAGATGAATGCTGTCTATGAAGCCTTGATTGGGTTCCTGTGAAACGTCCATAGGCCTTTTCTCCAGCAGCATTTTTAAGGCTTTCCATCCTGTGAATTTTTTAGTCTTTTCGGGTATTATTGCAGTTTCAAAACATTCAAGTTCAGTGCAGGGCCGGCTGTTTCTTCCGGACATGGGATGTGTGATGACATGACAATTTTCGCA
>JANYEO010000052.1 GCA_025363025.1 Opitutia bacterium | reverse complement strand
CCTGAAGCTGACCACTTGTTCACCAAGTGCTGCACTTCACCCTTGAATGGGCCCTAGGCTCTCTGGTTGGCGGCTTTTTGTTAATTCTTCTGTTACTGCTTTTTCGCTTAACTTCATAATTTGTAGCAGTAGGCTCTCTGTTTCAGTGTGTAGAAAATCACTTGCAGCTTCATTGTTGGCTGCTAAAAGCTGGCGTGATTCTAGTGTCTCAAGAAGATTGATTTTTTTCATGACGTTATAAGATAGGGTTTGGTTGATGCATGTAAGTTATTTAGATGAGCTGCATGTATCACGGTTGTAAAGTAAATAAAAAACAGTAATTGTCAGTATTTTCTATCTATAATTGTTTATTTTCCGTGAATAATGTATGCATTGAAGTTTCAATATCAGCAAATAGCGTGCTTAGTTCATGACGCATAATACGCGTAATTTCTTTAATAAAGCGTAGTCAGTCTAACCCTTGGCCCTTGCTCAAACAGCCTCGTACCCATAAAAAACAATTTTGCGTGCTTTGGCTGCTTTTAATAGATTGGGTTTATCCAGCATGAGCACCCCATCTGCTTCAAGCGCTACGGTTTGGATGCCGGCTTCGGCCAGGGTTTCCAGCGTCTTAAGGCCGATGACGGGTACATCAAAGCGCCAGTCCTGCTTGGGCTTGACTGTTTTCACGAAAATGAGGTGGTCTGTCTTAAAGGAGCCTCCGCGGCGGAGCATGGCATCCGTCCCTTCAAAGGCTTCCACAGCCAGCACTGTCCCCTTGCGAACGACGACCCCTTGGCCCACATTTAGCCGGGCCATCTCTTTGGCAATTTTTACCCCGTGCTCGATATGGGCTTTTTCAACCCCTAACTTGCTCCCGGGGACCATGAGGCCGGGGGTTGCCAATTGATCATCTAAAAAGGCCCGTGCATCGACAAGTCGTGTGCCGACTTGCTCCATCTCGTGGGCCAAGGCGCCAAAGATGGTTTCTGCATTACGCTCTTTGAGGCCTGCTAGCAGGCGGATGGCCTTTAAATCCGGCACCATCCCTTTAAAGAGGCGTCCGGGGGTGATTTGCCCCGCCATGAGGGCTCGAGGGGCTTTAAAATGTTCGAGCGCTTTTAGGAGTTTGCCGACTTGGCCGACTTTAATCCGGATGCGGTCTGCTTCTTTAAAGCTTTCCCACAGGCTGTCTTCCGTCTCGCCTTCAAAGGCAATCAGCCGGAGGGGAAGGCCCGCTTCACGGATTTTAGCCGCTGTTAAGATAGGATAATTTGCCCGACCCGCAATAAGGGCTATGGGCTCCTGCGGGTCAAAATCCTTATCTAGAAAGCGGCTAATCATAGGGGTGCGGTTTTACTGTTTATCCTTCTAAGACGAAGTTTAAGATCTTCCCGGGTACATAGATGGCTTTCTTAATATTTTTGCCTGCAAAGAAGAGTTTAAGCTCTGTGTTGGCTTGAGCCAGTTGTAGGATGGCGTCTTCCGTTATTTCAGGCGTGGTTTCTAAATGCCCGCGTACCCGGCCGTTTATTTGAACGGCAATGCTGACGCTTGTTTCAATTAAGTAGAGTGCGTCCCAGGTCGGCCACTTGGCATTGCACACGCTCGGTGGGTTCCCGATTCTCTCCCAGAGCTCTTCGGCTAAGTGAGGGGCAAAGGGGGCGATCATTTGGACGAAGCTGGATATACTCCTCTGGCTATAGCTTGTTTCTTCCTGTAATTGGTTTAGGCAGACCATGAGCTGAGAGATCGCCGTGTTAAAGCGGAGTCCTTCGATGTCTTCGGTTACCTTTTTAATCGTTTGGTTGAGGACGCGCAAGAGGGCGGGGGAGTCTGCATTGTCGCCTTGTGTAACCTTTCCAGATCCTGTCCCTTCAGCCCCTAACACTTCGCGGAAGCTCCGGCGCAGGAAGCGGCATACGCCTTCAATCCCCTGGGGGTTCCAAGGCTTCATGTCTTCTAAGGGCCCGAGGAACATCTCATAAAGGCGGAGCGCATCGGCCCCGTTTTCTTTAATGATGTCATCCGGGTTTACGGTGTTGCCCTTGCTCTTAGACATTTTAGTCCCATCTTCGCCCAGGATGATGCCTTGGTGGAAGAGGCGAGGGAAGGGCTCTGGCTGGGAGACGATGCCCTCCTCATACATAAACCGGTGCCAAAAGCGCGCATAAAGCAGGTGCAGTACGGCATGCTCTGCCCCGCCCACATAATAAGCAGGGGCACCCCAGTAGCGTTCTATCTCTGGGTCTACGAGTGCGGTTTTATTCTTCGGGTCTAGGTAACGTAGATAATACCAGCAAGAGCCTGCCCAATTCGGCATGGTATTGGTTTCGTGAGAGCCCTCGATCCATTCTGCATCGGCTAAACCGGCTTCACGGGGCTTTACTTCCCCTGTTTTTAAATTAACGACAACGTTTAGCCAATCTGTGGCCAGGGCCAGTGGGCTTTCGCCGGTGCCTGCGGGTTGGTATTTTTCAACATGGGGGAGGAGCAGGGGCAGCATGCTATCTGCTAGAGGTAGGGCTACCATCATGTGGCCGTCTTTTTCAAAACGGACAGGCTCCTTTGGCATGAATTCGTGAAAGGGGCTGTTTGGGTAAGCTTCTAGTTTTTTAAAGTCCGCCTCGGTTATCCAAATAACGGGGAAGGGCTCCCCCCAGTAGCGCTGGCGGGAGAATAGCCAGTCGCGTAGCTTATACTGTACGCTGGCTTGTCCATGCCCGGTTGCGGCTAATGCTTCCGTTAGGGCCTTGATTGCCGCTTTGCTCGTGAGGCCATTATATTTTCCGGAATTTACCAGAACGCCTTCATCATTGCCTTGGCCTTTTAAGTAAGGCATGGGCGTTTGGCTACCGTCTGCGGTTGCGTCTTCAGGCTTTTTTAAAACCTGGGGGGTGGGCAGCTTGTAGTGGGTTGCAAATTCATAGTCCCGCTCATCATGCCCGGGGACACCAATGACAATGCCCGTCCCATAGCTCATCAGTACGTAATCTGCCACCCAGATAGGGATGCGGGCCCCATTGATCGGGTTAATGGCATAGGCCCCGGTAAAGACACCGGATTTATCTTTTGCGAGGTCCGTCCGCATCAGGTCGCTTTTGACCTTTACCTCATCGATGTAGGCTTCGATGCCGTTGAGGCAATCCTCGGCTGCGATTTCCCGGACGTAGGGGTGCTCCGGCGCCATGACGATGAAGGACGTCCCATACACGGTATCAATACGGGTTGTATAAGCCGTGAGCTTCCGCCCGGGGTGCCCTTCGATGTCGAAGCTAATGTCTGCGCCTTCGGAGCGGCCTATCCAGGCGATTTGCTGGCGTTTTGTAGAGTCTGGCCAATCAAGGCCGGTTAAATTTTCTAAGAGTTTGTCTGCATAGGCTGTGATACGGAGGACCCATTGCCGCAAATTTTTACGTTCAACTGGGTGGTTCCCTCGTTCGGAGAGGCCGTTTACAATTTCCTCATTGGAGAGGGCAGTGCCGAGGGCAGGGCACCACCAAATGGGTTTTTCATCTACATAGGCCAACCCTTTTTGGAAAAGTTTAAGGAAGATCCACTGCGTCCAACGGTAATACTGTGGGTCTGTAGTGTTGACTTCCCGGTCCCAATCTAGCCCAAACCCGAGCCGTTGGATTTGCCCGCGGAAGATGTTAATATTAGCTGCCGTATTTTCCGCAGGTGGGGTCCCGGTTGCAATGGCATGCTGCTCCGCAGGTAGTCCAAAGGCATCCCAGCCCATGGGGTGGAGGACGTTGTAGCCACACGCCTTTTTATACCGGCCTAAAATATCCGTCGCCGTATATCCCTCTGGGTGCCCAATATGCAAGCCCGCCCCTGATGGGTAGGGGAACATGTCTAAAATATAATAAGGCGGCCGTTCATCAAAATTGATCGCCTGAAAAGTTTTGTCTTTTGCCCAAAAAGCCTGCCAGTGAGGCTCAATTTGGGAAAAATCATACGCTTTACATAGAGTTGCCATAGCCCTCAAAAGAGACGGGAAAGCGCGGCCTACGTCAACTCGCTTCTGTTAGGCTATTTTAGAATGTCCTTATCCTTCGATTGTTTGCTCGCCGGTTGCCCTTATCGTTCAGGCTTAAGTTTTGACTGAAGAGGTCTTGTTGTAGGTCATACTTACAATTTCATTAGCCTTTTATGCCTATCATCTCGTTGGTTTAAAAGATCTTGAGAAATTGATATTAAATATAATTTGATTTTTTTAAATGATTTCAATAGATTGAAATCGTTCGTCTCTAACCGTATCAGCATAACTGCTGGTTTTATTATTAATCTTAAATCTAAATTTAAAATGAATATTAATAAACAGTTAATGAAGTTTGAGTCTTTAGAACAGCGGCGCTTGTTAGCCGGCCTGCACGATTCTTCGAATCCTGACGCTAGTACCGTTATCGGCGACTGCGCTTGCGAACATTCCACCAATTGTGGAGAGGAGCAGGCAGTATTCGATCACGCAGGGGACCAGCCCCGTGATGAAGCGGCAGATTATGAGCAAATAATGGCTGAGCAAGAAGTACAGGAAGCCTTAAAATCAAAGCATGACGCTGATGATGCCGCGACCCGCGCCGCAGATTTAGTCTCAGTAGCTGAGGCGGAAAAGGTGCGGGCTCATCACGAAGCGGCACAGGCTTTAAACAAAAAGGAGAGCAGCTATCTAGACCTGATGGCAGCTGATGATTTAGTGACGATAACTTCCGGTGAAGAAGCGGCAGCCAAGCTAGCGGCCGAAAAATCTTTAAAGCAACAGGAGGCCGCAGAGGAAGCCCTACTTGAGGCAGAATCTCCTCTGCAGGTAGCTCTCAATGCAAAAATAGCTGCCGATGCAGCCGCCAGTAAAGCTCAATCCGCACTGGACAAAGCTCACGAATCTCTCCTTGAGGCCGCAGATTCAGTAAAAACAACTGAGGGCCACAAAACAGCCGCAGATAAAAGCCTTGTGCAAGCGCTGACCGAGCAAGAACAAGCCAAGGAATTAGCTAAAACAGCCATGCTTGCCCTTCTTGCAGACCCTGACAGTGCTCACC
>JANYEO010000003.1 GCA_025363025.1 Opitutia bacterium | reverse complement strand
ACAAACTCCACCCCAGTTGATACGCAAGGCTTACCCATTACGGTATTAAGTGTAGCCCCTTTATTTGCAGAGGCTATTTCGCGGATACATGGTAATCAGAGTGTTACCTCTCTATTTCGGGTAAAAGGCTGGTAGCGTTGAAAGCGTATGAGTTTAAGATTTTTTAGTTTTTTTAGCGAGATACACGGCAAAAGCCGTTGCTAAATGATGTAAGTGCTGGATGGGGTTAAGGGAGGGAGGCGTTATCGTTTGGATAACTTCTTCTAACTCGCTTTCAGTCGAGTCGCTATCGCTGTCAATCAAGTCATTATTATTATTATTGCGTAGGGGGTTTCTAAAGTATTCCGATTGTATATTAACGTCGCTGTCATCAGGCGGGTTGCGGTATTGAGCGACTGAACAAGAGCGTCTAACGGTAATGTCATTACGAAAGCTCCTTTCTTCGCTGTATTTGGGTGCATTTTGTGCTAAGATTGCCCCTCGCTGAATTTCCTTAATAATGTCCCGGAAAATGGGATTATGGGTTTTATTTAGTAGTTTTTCGGCTATTTTTTGTGGTGTTTCATTGCGTAAATTAAGGGCCTCAACGTGTGCATTATTATTAATTAAAAGCCTGATAATATCGAGTTGGCCATGTTGGGTGGCGACGTGCATTGGCGTATCAAGCCCTCGCCGGCTGCCATTGATAAGGTATGCCAGGGGCTCTATACGGGTTCCGTTGGTTATTAAAAATTGTGCAAGGCTGACATTGCCCTGAACTATTGCCATAAAAAATAAGTACCTACAGGCAGTACGGCAGATTGTTCTTTTTTCAAAGGAGAGGCCTTTTACTTGGTTAATGAAATCGGTCAGCAGTTGTGCATAGAAGCCCTGATCTTCATAATCAGTAGCGATAAGTTTAAAAATCGCAGCAGGGAGCTTATCATTCAATAATAGCTCTAATAATAATTTTCGGGGTTTTTGATAAAAAGGAATTTCCTTATAAGTGTTTGCCAGAAACCTTAGTTTTTCTGGATCTTTGGCAAATAGTATTACGTCGGGCTTTAGGTGGTCCAGGGTTAGGTGACCGTGCTTTACGAGGTCCCTGAGGCTTTTCTTACGAAGGGAAGGTAGTTTTTTCCCTTCAGGATTTATCGGTGCAGGCTGAAAAGATTGAATTAAGGATTTTTTCCAACGTTCAATGGCTTGTTCTTGTTTACCAGGAGGGTTTGCTTGAATAAAAGGGGTGATTATCGTTATTAATACCAGAAATAGATAGTGTTTTTTGAAGGGGGGCATACGTGTCGTGTGGTTAAGGTTAATCCAATCGATTAATGAGGCATCTGTGGAATATTATTCTGAGTGAATAAAAAAGAGCCAATACGGATGAGGGTGCTGCCATGGGTGATGGCGGTAGGGAAGTCTTGGCTCATTCCCATAGAAAGTTCTGGGAGGGGGTATTTGAATTGGTCTTGGAGGCCATGTTGTAGCGTTTGTAGGCCGCCAAATGTGTAGGCAGGGTCTCTATTTAAAGGGGCCATGGCCATGAGGCCTTCTACGTTTAGGCTTGGGCAATGGGAGAGCGCGTAATCGAGCAGAAAGGGGGCATCTGAGATAGGCGCACTTGTTTTTGCAGGGTCGTTTCCTGTGTTAATCTCGAGCAGAATGGGTAGTGGGGGGCGGTTTGATTCGAGGATAGCAGTGTTTAATACTTTGAGAAGTTTGAGACTTGTAACGGACTCAATACGGTTAAAAAGTAGGGCGGCTTGTTTGGCTTTGTTGCTTTGTAGATGGCCTATGAATTCTAGCCGTGGAAGCGGGAATGTGGCTATTTTTGATTTTTCTAAGGCTGGGGCAACGCGGTTTTCCCCCATAGCAAAGCAGGCTGTTTGAGTGGCATAGTGCCAAGCTTCAACAGCCTGCTCTTTTGTAACGGCGAGGATTTTAACTGTAGCGGGATCTCGTTTAGCGTTTGCACAGGCCGTAGCGATAGCGTTTTTTAAGGCATTAAGGTTAAGCTCAAACTGGCTAAAAGAAATCACGGTTAAAGTTTAAGCCATTCGTCTTTTGATAAGCGATAGAGAAGTTGTAAGCAGCGAGGGTGGCCTGCGGGAATTTTTGGATGCTGGAAATTGTCTTTAGGGTCGTGATGCATACCGAGTTTCTCCATAACACGGCGCGAGCGGGTATTGAGGGGAATCGTGAAAGCAACAATTTCTGCAAGACTGAGTCGTGTAAAGCCATCAGTCAGGGCTGCTTTGGCCCCTTCTGTTGCATAGCCTTTGCCCCAATGATTATAGCCCAAGCGCCAGCCAATTTCGACACAAGGGGCCATGGGGTAGGGGGCTGCAATTTTTGCGAGTCCGACAAAGCCAATGCATTCCTGCGTGCTTTTGAGCACTGCCGCGTTTAAGCCAAAGCCGTGTTCGGTGAAGTGTGCTTGAATCCGTTTATAATAATCGACTGCTTCTTCTTTTGTTTTACCAGAAAAAAAATGCTCCATGACACGGGGGTCTTGATTGAGCTCTATAAATAACGGTAAATCCTCCGCTTGCCAAGGGCGGAGAATTAGTCGATCTGTATCAATAATGTAAGGCTGCTGCATAATAGATAGATTTTTAAATAAAATACGGAGGGATGGAGAGGCCGCTATCAGAATGCTTTAATTTTGAGGAATTTGTAGGACGGAGTGACGAGTGTGCTAAGGCACTCGAGAAGCGACAACCGACCAAAAACTCAAAAGAAACGCATTCTGATAGTGGCCTCTTTAATGGAGGGGGGCTTCATGAGCTTCAGCTTCTTCATCTATGCGTGTAATCATTTTCTCAGCAAAGTTATCTTCTTTAAACAACTTGCGAATGCCCCAGAAGGCGAAGCCAATGCCGATTATCATAGCCAAGCCAATAGACGAAAAGGTGTCATGATAAAAAGCGCTTACTAATTGAATCGAAAGGGCTGTAACGAGCATGCGGCTACCGACTAGGATTGCCGACATACGCCCCTTAGCATTGGGAACGGCTTCTAGCGAAAAGGGCCAAATAATATTAATCGGGAAGATAATGCCTGCAGCTTGAAGCATGCACACCAGTGTAATGATTAAGGGATCATGAACCTTGAATACCATTAAAGCTATCGTTGTTGGAATGAAAAGAAGGAGTAACGCGAGTCCTGTATTAAAACAACGCTTTGGGCCAAACTTTTTTAACCAATAACCGCTTGATAAACTAATGACAGAAAAGACCCCAGCCATCATGCCTTGATAGAGCCCAAAAGACTCTAACCCAACCTTCATGGCCCCCATGTAGAGAATAGGTGCCATACCAATAAATATCCAAAAGGGCTGGCAAAGCGCACAGATGGAAAGGTTATAGATCCAGGCTCTACGCGAGGTAAGGATAGGTTTGTATTCTTTTAGTGATAGGCTGACTGTAGGGTTCAATTTGCCTTTTGGTAAAACCGTTGCAGCTAAGATGAAGCATACAATGCCGAGGGCGAGTAGTACGCCAAAATTCCCCCGCCAGTTGAAGAAGAGATTTACATAGCTACCAACTGTAGGGGCAAAGGCCATGGCGAGGGTAATACAGCCATTGATGGTCCCCATCTTTTTTTGTTGTTCGGCTGGGGGGTAGGCATCGGCAATCACAAGGTAAGCGAGTACAGCTGGTCCTGCTACGCCCATGCCTTGTAAGAAGCGCCCTGCGAGTAGTTGCCAATAAGCCTGTGCGCCTACACAAAAAAGGCTACCTAGGACAAAAAGCCCGAGCCCATAAAGGATGATGGGTCTGCGACCGTAACGGTCCCCCAGGGTGCCAACGAAGAGGCAAGAGATACAATTTGCAGCTAAGTTGATGCCGAGAGTAAGCTCCACCATGAAAGGAGTGAGGTTAAAGACTTTTTGCAGCTCGGGGAAACTGGGGATGAAGAGGTCTACCTCTGCACCGACCAGGATGATCATGATAATGACGGAAATAAAAATACCCATGTTGAATAAGAATTAAATGATGATGCTCGTAAATGGTTGATGTACGGGCATGAAAAAGACGTGAGATAAAAACAGATAAGAGGCTTCACTTTGCCTTTCATGAGGCGCAGGAAGGACTTGCTCTTGAGTGGTTCTCTTATGAGATTCTCGGAGGCGAGTAGCGCCGTAACTCAATAACCAATTCTTGGTTTGCCGATTTATTGCAAACCCGTCAACTTGTGATGACGCGTGGATACATAGTGTTGAGGAAAGGCATTCATGAAAGTGGTTTTTTTAGCTTTGTCAATAAAAATAAAAAACAAATTGTGATTTTTGATTTTAGGATCTTATGTGCAATTACATGCGAGTTATTAAATTAATTTGCATTTTTCCGGCGAATTGATAAGTTTATTTTATGGAAGGCCATTATGCATTTAGATAACTTAAAGATTTTTAGCGACTTGGTTGAGGGGGAGAGTTTTTCCCAGGCGGCTCGTATTAATGGGGTTACGCAATCTGCGGTGAGTCAGCAATTGCGAGCCTTGGAGAAGGAGGTGGGGTTTAATTTGGTAGACCGCTCTCAAAAACAGTTTCGGTTAACTCGGGAGGGGCGGAAGTTCCATGGATTTGCGGATGAAGTGTTAAAGCGCTACCGTGATTTGCAAAATGAGCTGATGGGGATGCAGCAGGTGTTGGGTGGTTTTGTGTCTGTTTCTACTATTTATAGTATCGGGTTGTATGAGATTCCTGGGTATATGAAGCGCTTTTTGCAGCAGTACCCGGCGGTGGAGGTGAATTTGCAGTATCGGCGCTCTAGCCAGGTTTATGATGATATTTTAAAG
>JANYEO010000249.1 GCA_025363025.1 Opitutia bacterium | reverse complement strand
GCTCAAATTCTCCCGCTCAGCCGCTTTCAAGCTAAAGTTATCAAACTCAAAGAAGATGGAGGCATAAACACTTTGAGGCATTTTGCCGTCAAACAGTCCCCCATCACGTAGCATTAGCCCCTCGGCCACAGAAGCATCCGTCTCATTAATCCAGTCTTCACGGTTGCCTGCAGCTCCAGCCCCCATCACGGTGTCACCCGGGTTCGGCTGGTCTGTCTTCTTAGGGCAACCACTTAAACACAAGGCCAAAGCGGTAAAACCCGCGGTGTGGAGAAGGCGTAGGAACATAATACCTGGAATACTGCAACGCTTCCTACTCCAAATCAATACCTTTTGTAATAATAACAAAAAATCCCTTTCCATTGGCCAAAAATACTAACAGTCTCCTCTAAATATTATAACCCATGCCTACGTCCTTTCCTCACAGCTTAACTGACGTCCTTAACGCCTTAAAAGACCAAGTCGTCCTCCTAGCCGGCCACGTACGGCCCGATGGGGACTGTATCGGCGCTCAAATCGCCCTCACCCGCGTCTTATGCAGCCAAGGTATTACAGCTTACCTGGCCCAGGCAGAAGCCATCCCACACATCCTTGCGCCCTTTATCAATAATACACCTGTGTGGGATTGTACCCAAGGCCTTCCCCCTACGCCCTATGCGCTTGTATCAGTCGATGCTGCCGATAGACAACGCCTAAGCCCCCTTTTCGGAGACCACGCCGTTACCGCCCTTTTTGACCACCATCGGTCTACCCGTCCCTACGCCCAGTTCAACTTTATCGCCCCAGAAGCCGCTGCCACAGCAGAGCTCCTAACCCAGCTCTTTATCGATAACAGCCTCCCAATAGATCCTGTCTCCGCCCAGGCCCTCTATGTCGGCCTTTTAACCGATACCGGCCAATTTCGCCATAGCTCCACAACCGGGCATACCCTCCGTCTTGCCGCCACCCTTCTAGAAAGCGGGGCCAATCCAGAAAACGCCTCCCATCAACTCTTTGAGCAAGAAACGCTCCCCCGCTTAGCCCTGCGTCAACACTTTCTCTCCACCCTCAAGCTCGAGCTCTCAGGCCAGCTTTGTGTCGGCTTTTTAGAGGCCGCTTCTTATAAAAACACCCAAACGCTACCGGAAGATGCCGAAGGCTTTGTCGACTATACCCGCATGGTCCAAGGCGTCTTAATGGGCGCTTTAATCGAAGATCAAGGTACTCAGGTAAAGAGCAGCCTCAGGGCGCGCAGCCCGCATTTGCGCTTAGATATCCTCGCAGGCCTATTCGGCGGCGGGGGCCACGCCTGCGCTGCGGGTTTTAAAGTTGACGAGCCCCTCTCTACTTTTTACCCCCGTTTTCTAGAACTTGTAGCCGAGCACTTAAAACACACCGCTCAATAACCATGAGACCACATGCAGAATACCTTGATTTTGAGGAATTTGTAGGACGAAGTGACGAGTGTACATATGATACTCGAGGAACGACAACCGACCAAAAACTCGAAAGAAAGGCATTATGCAGCAGTCTCACCATAGGATAACACTCCGATGATCACCAACCTTATGGCCCTAGACGGGGTCTTACTTGTAGATAAACCCCAAGGGCTTACCTCTCACGATGTCGTAGCTCACCTCCGGCGGAAGCTTCAGATAAAGCAAATCGGCCATGCGGGCACTTTAGATCCCCTGGCCACAGGCCTCTTAGTTATGCTCATCGGCAGGGCCACCAAGCTGTCTGCAACCCTCATGGGCCAAGACAAAGCCTACGACGGCACCTTAAAACTGGGCGAAGTTACAGATTCTCAAGATAGTGATGGTCAAATCCTCGCCACCTGCCCTGTTCCCGTATTGACGGACGCAGTGCTCGAAGCCACCGCCCAAGGCTTTTTAGGAGATCAATATCAAACCCCCCCCATGTTCTCTGCTAAAAAGATCAAAGGCATCCCCCTCTACAAATTAGCGCGCAAAGGGGAAGAAGTCGAACGCGAGCCCCGCTTTATCCGCGTCAATGGGTTCAAAATTACCCGCATCGCCCTTCCAGAGATTGATTTCTCAGTCGCTTGTACCAAAGGCACCTACGTGCGCACCTTAGCTCACGATTTTGGGTCCCGCCTAAACTGTGGAGCACATCTCACTATGCTACGCCGTACCCTAAGCGGCACCTTTTCCCTGGCAGATGCACTCCCCTTGGCCACACTCGAAAATCTTTCCCTAGCAGATATCCGTCAACGCCTAATCCCCCTTCACAAAGCCGTGCCTTCACCAGTTATAATGAATTAAAATCATAAAACGGAGAAGCATTTTCACATTCAATTCACTCTATTTAAGAGCTTGAAGCTAAAGGGGAAAACCAGCATCCTAAAGGGGTATCATAATGCCCCCTTCTACCCCCAACACCAGACCTCTCTCATCTGACACGCATCATCCCTTATGGGTCAGTGCCCTTTTAGCCGCTGCTTTTTGGCTCGTAGGCTTTTGGGAATTACACTTCGAATGGGCGATTAACGAGCAGTACAACTACGGCTTCTTTGTCCCCTTTTTAGCCCTCTATTTACTCTACCTTAGGTGGGAAGATAAACCTGCACTAGGCACCCCCAGCCCACTTCCCCTAGGGTTCGCCCTCAGCGTGGGCACACTATTAACCTACGCAGTCGCCCTCTTTTTTTTAGGCAATATTGATTGGCGCCCCTTACATTTCACGCAGGCCTTTGTCGCGGCTAGCATTTCTCTACTACTATTATATAAAATTGGCGGATGGCGCTGGGTCTGCCATTTTGGGTTTCCTGTTCTTTTTATTTGGATAGCGCTACCTTGGCCCCGGTTTGCAGAAAAGTTACTCATCAATGGCCTCATGGATACCGTAGCCTTCGCAACGGTAGATTTTCTTAATATTTGCGGCATTTATGCCAATCAACAAGGCAGTGTCATTATGCTCGGCTCAGGGGCCGTCAATGTGGCAGAGGCTTGCAGTGGGGTGCGCTCCTTTCAATCTACCCTTATGGGGGGCCTCTTTTTAGGAGAGCTTTTCCGCATCCAATGGGGGCTTCGAGGCGTCTTAATTATACTGTCATGCGGCTGTGCGCTTTTATTTAATGTACTACGTACTCTAGGCCTTACTTACATCGCCAATATCAAAGGGCCAGAGGTTTTGGGTGAGTGGCACGACCCGGCAGGGTACTTCGTCTTCGCCGCCAGCTTCAGCCTACTCTTTTGCTTTGCTCTGTTTTTTAAACGTTTCGCAAAAGTCGTCAAACCGGAGCACGCCACTAGCTCTATCTCTACAGACGGCATTTCCAAAACACTCGCTTATCCCTTTATCCTATTAGTCGCCCTGGCACTGCCTTGCGCCTACGGTTGGTACGCTTACCGGTCAAAGGACGTTCAATTACAGCCCTTATGGACACTCAATTGGCAAGCTGGCGCTCCCGATGTTAAGCTCAAGCCCTTAGACCAGGCAGTTCTCGGTGTCCTCATGTGCGACGAAAGCACTAAAGCCGAGTGGGAATCATTCGACGGCGGCTCCTGGGTCGCCTATTATATGCAGTGGAATTCTGCGGAAACTGGGCAAATTGGCGGCCTACATAGCCCTGGCAATTGCTTGCCTGCGGTAGGCTGGCAATTATTAGAAAAAGGCCACCCTATTCCCTGGGAAAAAGACGGCGTCCGCCTCATCATCTGCCCCTTTGCCTTTACGCTGCATGACGAACATATCTTTGTCTTCGACGTCCAGTGGGATCCTTCAGGGTACGACTACAGCGCAACCGATGGCCTTCGTCGCTACAAAGACCGCTTCTTAGACGTCTGGCAAGGGAACCGGAAGAATCATAAACGCACCCTCGAATTCGTAGGGCAAGAGTATATGAGCATGAAGCAAGCAACGGAGACTTTTCTTGCCTTCTTAGATAAAGCCCTTGTTGTCGATACACCTAGCCCTAAAGAGGACTAACCATTAAACGCTAAACACTTCAGATGGCATCCCCTCTCTGAAGTTGAAATGGAGCCGGGAACCAGAGTTGAACTGGCGACCTACGCGTTACGAGTGCGTTGCTCTGCCACTGAGCTATCCCGGCCTAACTGAGGATGCAGATGCTTTTTGATACTACGACATCTGTCAAAACAAATTATCAAGACACTTCAAGAATGCCTTTCTTTTGAGTTTTTGGTCGGTTGTCGCTCCTCGAGTGCCTTAGCACACTCGTCACTTCGTCCTACAAATTCCTCAAAATTAAAGCATTCTTGAAGTGTCTTCGTACCCGCGAAAAAGCATTACTGTGTCAACTTTCCAAATAATATCGACGGTTCAATCGAAATTTCTAAACTTTGACTCTTTTAAAGACTACTATGCCTATTCCGGTTAAACTACTCGATCTTACTCGTCAAAATGGTGCGCTAGAAGCCGAGCTTACAGCGGCCTTCCAGCGTGTGCTCAAAAGCGG